>JADGNT010000411.1 GCA_017883345.1 Candidatus Solibacter sp.
TTCGCCGATTCACGGGCAAAACCCGCGGACGCCGGCTCACTTGCTTCTGAGTCATCGGCGTGGCGCTGGCTTCATCCGTGGGCAGATACCTCTCCAACAACACGAAGTCGAGCGTCTCGTAGTCGCTGGTCAGCACAATGAGCTGTTCACCAACGCGGTTGCGGAATGCCCGTGCCAGGTGACGGGTGTGAGTGACCGTGACGCTGGTCAACTCGAATAGATAGATCTGCAACAAGCCTTCATGGTCTGCCAACAGCTCCACGTTCCGGATAGGCCGGGTTGTCCCTTCGGCCGTAATCCCCAGGGTTGCCGGGCTCGTCTTCAGACGAGCGTTTGTGTTGTAGCCGAGGCGTGCGAAGAAAGCTGCGACGGCGTCCGCGCTGTTGATCGCCTGAATATCGCGCGCAAGGATCTCCAGATCCAGGCCTGTGGTCAGAATATCGTCGTCGTGACTGGGCATGTTTTATCGGTGGCAGATCTCCTTCGTCGCTGGGTAAGCACCCGAAACGAATCGGCTCTGGCAACACCAGTCTAGTTCACTTCGATACCTTTTTGAATCAGCCGGGGGAGCCCCACACACCACCAACGGGCGTTCGGAATGATCGATAAGCAATCTGGGGGGAGAACGCGACTACCGGGGAGGGGCGACCAGGGGTCGGCCCGCGGGCCGGGGGGGGGGCCGCCCAACTTCGCTCGGTACAGCTCGGCGACGCTGCGCGTGTTCGAAAACGGCGTGTTTTGAAGACCGGAATGCTGCGCGCTTCGGCGGCGGCCTCTGTCGATCTACAATCTCGAAAGGGCCGGCCGTTCGCCAACCGCGCCAAGGGCGTCTACGTCCCCGATATCACGGTAGGCGAATTGCGCCAGTTGCGCGGCCACTGGCTGGACCGCCTGCCCGATATCGATAAGGACATCGCGCTGGTGGCGGCCCGTCTGGAGCAAGCGAACCCCGCCGAACCAACGCCAGCGACCAAATCCGCCATCGCGGAAGCCCTCGGCCGGCCGGTCCGAGAGGCGATTGCGTGTACCCACGCCGTGCCCTCGCGTTTCCGCCCGGGGCAGCCTCTCGCGCTCGAGATCGCGCCCGCGAAAGAGCTCGCCACCGTGCGCCTGTACTACCGTCACGTGAACCAGGCCGAGCGCTGGGAAAGCGTGCCGATGACCGCCGCCGGATCGCGCTGGCGTGCGACCGTTCCCGGCGCCTACACCGCCGGCACGTACCCAATCGAATACTACTTCGAGTTGCGCCAATCGCCCGCGAGAGCGACGCTTCACCCGGGTTTCGCCGCCGGCCGCGCCAACCAGCCCTACTTCGTCGTTCGCTCGGCGGGGTAAGCGGGGGCAGCCAATCCTGGCTGATGCCGCATACTTTTTGCTGGACCGCACAGTCTGGACGGATTGTGGGTTGGATCGGACTAATCTAAGACGCTCTCACGGCGGATGCGAGCGTGCCGCGTTCGTTGCGGAATTCTAGAATCTCGCCCGGGTATTCGCCTTCGGCTATGAAGGCGCGGATTGGTCCGAAGAAGGTATCAAGTTCGGCGGGCCAGCACGTCGGGAGATAGACCCGGAGGACGCGTGGGTCGTAGTAACGGAAGATCAAGCGCCTTCCGGCTTCGTCGCGCACGCGCAGAAACTCGCGCAAGTGCCGCCGCAATTGTTTGATGCCGGTTTCGGTGCGCAGGAACGTGGCCCAACTGTGGCCCCATCCAGTATCGATGAGAAACCGTGTGAAGCGATCCTCGCGCTCCAGTTGTACGAGATAGGGGGCGGTCATCTGGAGCTGCCATGGAAGGTCGCCGGAGTAAAGACAGTCCTTAGGCAGAAACGTACCGCGTACGGCGCTATAGATGCGTTCATCCCGCGCGCCGTCGACCATCGCGAAGACTGCCATGTGCGCGGGCAAGCCGGGCGGCCAGAGGGCGTCGAGGACTCGAACGAGAGTAGCGTCCGGCATAGTTTACCTGGCTGCCATCTGGGCCTTGAGGCATTCTTCGCAAAACGGTACACCCAAAGCGGCCGCGTTCTTTTGCGCTTCGGCGATTGCCACGGGGTCGATATCGCCGGGAAACAACGGCGCTTCCGGACTGGGAGCCGTTGGCGTCGCCGGGCGCCGGTCTTCCTTCGGAAACGCCGCTGCCTCTTCCGGGCGCCTTTCGCCGCCAGAGGCCGCCCTCTTGACCACACGCCGCCGCGCCAGCCATGCGCCGCTGGTCAATCGCCACGCCACTTCCTGGGCGATTTGTTCGTCACTCCGCGGGGGAAATGTGCCGCCGAGCAGACGGCGCAGGGTGCATAAGGCAAAGAAATCACCACGAAACCGGTTCGCCCATTGCAGAGCGAGCGTTCTATTTCCCCGGAACTCCGTGTATTCGTGATCCGGCCGATCACTCCAGTCGCAGAGATACCACCCATCGCTTCCAACGGGCACGCGCATTCTTGTATTTCCAGAAGCATCATACCGCAACTGGGGTATGCCATGACGGAAAAGAGTCGCGCGGCAAGCCGGGCGTAAGCGCGCAAGCGGCTCGCCTCATGGAAGCTTCGCGCGCCTGATCCCGTAGCCCGATTCCACCCATTCCATCCACGAAGATCCACGAGGCATGGAGAAAACGTGCAGCCGGTGAGGGTCTTTGATTTCCACCACGGACTGCCACGCTTCGCCCGGCTTGGTTTGCCAGATTCCAGCGCCGGTGGCGGCGACGATGCTGACGTGATCCCCAGAGAGGCAGAAACCCCAAGCAGTTGCCCCCGCCAGCTCCGCGACGGCGCCCGGATCGGCGGCGGCGCCTGCTCCGAGTTGGGCGTAACGGTAACTCCCCCGGACCTCGCCGAGCGCCGATACGGTGAACGCTCCGGAAGGAACCACAGACCAGGCGGCCAGCCGCGAGTTGCTTAACACCCGCGGGGCATCATCGACAGACCTGCCATCCGGCCCAAACCCCCGGCTCAGAAGCCGCCCCGACGCCGGCTCCTCCCATACCACGGTTACGGAGCCGTCCGGCTGGCAGTTCCATCGTACGGTGGCCGCGCCCGAGGAGGTCAGGCTGGCGACCCAATGACGCTTCAGGCCGGAACTGCCGGCGAGATAGGTTACCAGATGAACCGCACCACCCTTACGGTCGACCACACCGAACAGCGCCGTGCCCACGGCCACTTGAAAGCCGGGGCTCAGCAACTCCGGCTCGGACGCTTCCACCGGGACTGCTTCAGAGGTCAGGATCGTACGATCGCCCCAGCCGACGCTGGCAGTCAACTTCCGGTCGCGCAACCAGGCGAACCATCGGCCAGCGCCGGCCGGCGCCACGTCGATGGCGACCGCCACCGCCACCGGGCCGCCCGCGGGAAGTCCCTGCCGGCGATAGAAAACGGTTTCGCGCGGGTCCACAAGCGACTCGCGCTGCAACAGCGTCACGCCCCCGTCTTCCCGGCGATGCGCCAACACGCTGGTTAGCGAACTACCGCTAACCGCGCTCGACAAGCTCTCCACCTTCGCCGGCAGCACGGCCACCCCCGCTTTCGGCGAGGTGGCCGCGGCGGCCAAATACTGCGCCGTGACAAAATACTTTCCCGGCTCGATGCCTTCGTTCAAGAAGTCCGCGAGGTCCTCAACCCATTCGAGACGCCGTCCCGGAGAGAGCATCTCATACTGGACCTGCACCGGCGCCGGCAGGTGGACCGAGCGGCGCCGGTTGCGATCCGCTGCCGAAACCTTGTACACGCGGCCCCCCTCCCGCTGGGGCTGCAACTCGTAGGCAAACTGGGACGGCGAGTTCGGGCTGGGAACCCGGAGCGGAGTTTCACCGCGATTCTCCAGCACCGTCCGAAACTGGAGCGATTCTCCCGATATCGCCGCCGCCTCCACCGGGAACGTCGCAATTGCCAAGCCTTCCATGGGTTTTCTCTCTTGTCCCTGTGCCAGGGTGAGCGTTGCGGCGATCGCGAGGATCGTGCACCGCCCAAACCGCCGGCTGTACTGGTTGCTGCCTGGATGGTTTCGCATCATGATACTACGGCCCCGCGACGCCGCTCGCCGGATCCGCCAATCCCTCGACCTTCCATCCGCGAAGTTTCAGAATGCATTTCCCGCAGAAGTAGGCTGCGTCCGGCCCCGCCTCTGTGTTGACATAGCTCATGATGCACACACGGTCCCACCTGTCGGAATCCACCGCCGCCGCCTGTACGGCGGGATCGACCGTGTTGCTTGTATGATCGTGCTGCTTCCGCCTGGCGATGACGTCGCCCGCGTGTTCCAGGTGTTTATGGTGGCCCACTTCGTGCGCCCAGAACGTTCGCGGCCCGCCCGCGGTCATTATC
Source organism: Candidatus Solibacter sp. (assembly GCA_017883345.1). GTDB lineage: Bacteria > Acidobacteriota > Terriglobia > Bryobacterales > Bryobacteraceae > Solibacter. The sequence continues at coordinate 4,318 of JADGNT010000411.1, forward strand.
CAGAGCGCGCCTAAAGCCTCGCCGATGGCCGGAAAATTCAGATGGTCGAACGGACCGGCGATGTTTTGATTGGTATCCGTAGTCGCATCGCCGCGCATGTGGCCAGCGCACGCCACTCCGCAAACCGTTCCCGCGCGCCTGCCCTTGGTCGACGTGGTCTCGCTGATCACGGTCTGCCTCCCACATGTGCCGCAGCGGTACGTCGACGTGCATCCGTCCCGCTTCACCGGATTCGGCGTACTGGAAACCAGGGCCAGCACGCCGGTGCAGCGTTGCGTGCAGGCGGTTCCCTCCAAATTCATGGAAACCGAAACGGTGCGGGCGAAATTGCAGACGTCGCACGTGTATGTTTCATTGATGCTCGACAGCAGCTTACCCGAACAGGCGCCGAGCCGGCAGTCTTCGCCGACGCCGCTCCCTCCGGCGGCGGTCAACTCGAGGAGTATCTCCTTGCCGGCGCATTTACCGCATACGTAGGTTTCTTTCCAGTACTGCGGCGAGGACCGGAACTCGGAAATCAAGTGGCCCCGCAGCAATCCGCGGTTGCGTTCCACACGGGCCATCAACAGGTGGATCAGCGGCGCGGAGTAGGTGTACCACGAATCGTTATATATGTTGTCGGTCAGAAACGTCGATTCGTAGTCGGCGACCCCGGTAGGGGGATCCGGTACTTTCTGAATGCCCAAGTGCTTTGCGGTGGACCACGGCCAGAGGTATTGGTCACTGAATTCCATCTCCGCCGCCGGCCGGTAGCGGTCGGTCTTGACATTCCCACCCTTCTTACCCGTGATATTCTTGTTCACTGTATTGAGGTAGTCGTCGGGCGCGGGCAAAAGCTCGTTTAGCGGGATATTGGTGGAAGCGCCTCCTTCGTACTCGAAGTGGACCATCGCCGGCTCGTAGAACTTGATGAACGCGACATCGTTGGTGCCCCACGTGAGCTCCCCGGGCGGCGCCCAGGGAACGTAAGCTCTGAGCGAGTCCTTCCGCCAGAGCCGCAGCGGCGCCGAGTGCGCTTGCGCGAGTTTGGTCGCATCGTAGCGGTCGCGC
>JADGNT010000412.1 GCA_017883345.1 Candidatus Solibacter sp.
TTTTGAATTTCCTCCGAGTGATCGCGGCTCTTGCAACTGTTAGCCCGCTATTCGCGCAGTACGGGGGGCCCGCCATCCTGGCTCGCGGTCAGTCGCCGGGCGCGATGTCTACTTCCCAAATCGATTTCCGGCCGTTTGTTTCGGTGACCGGTATCTACGATACAGGGTTGAACGGCGTGTCGGTGGACACCAACGGCGCCCCCGTTAATGACGCCAGTTTCGGCGTCACGGTGGGCTTCGGCGTCAGCGGCGCGCATTCCTGGAAACGCACCAGAGTCGGACTGAATTATGCCGGCGGCTATTCGCACTACACGAAGAGCTTTTACGACGGCATCAATTCCCAGAGTCTGCAACTCAGCATCGCTCACCAGTTGAGCCGCCACGCGACGCTCTCCATCAGCACCGACGCCGCCCTCTACGGATCGAACCAGGCTACTCCCACTCTGCCGCAGACGATCGCGTTCGACCCCAACACCACCTACATTCCGACGAACGATTTCTTCGACAACCGCACCATCACGGTCAGCACGCAAGCCAGCGTCACGACGCAGTTGTCCACGCGGACCTCCATAAGTCTTGGAGGCGACGGATTCTTGACACGGCGCCGGTCCTCAGCTCTTTTTGGAGTGACCGGGTACGGCGCGCATGCCGACATCCAGCGCCGGGTGAGCCGCCGCACCACGGTTGGCGCGATGTACTCCTACATGCGCTATTCTTTCACGGGGATTTCCGGCGGCACCGATACGCATACCGTGAGCGCCACCTATTCCGTGGTCCTCTCGCGCTCCATGCAGTTTTCGGGATACGGCGGCGTATCCAGATATGAGAACGTATTCGTGGAGATCGTACCCATCGACCCGGCGATCGCCGCGGTGATCGGGATATCCTCCGCCCAGCGCGTGTCTTACCAGGCAAACTTCACACCGAACTTAGGTGCCCGGTTCTCCAAGGTTGTGCCCCGGGGCACGGTCTTCTTGTCCGCTTCGCATGGCATTAACCCCGGAAACGGGCTCTTCCTGACTTCGACGTCGACCAACGTCGGCGGCGGGTATAGCTATACGGGTTTACGCCGCTGGTCGATTACGGCCGGGGCCAACTACGACAAGTCCAACTCCGAGGGCAACGTGATCGGCTCATACGGCAGTTATTCGGCCAACCTGGGTGTCAGCCGCCAGGTGGCGCCCATGACTCACGGCGTCCTGAGCTTCAACGCTCGCAAGTACGACAGCCCCGATTTCAAGAACTACAATAAGTGGTCCTACGGCGTGAGTCTTGGGTTGAGCTTTAGCCCTGGCGATATTCCAATCCGCTTCTGGTAGGGCCGCGTCACCCGAGCAGTTCCTCGTAAAACCGGGCCACCGCCCGGATATTCTCCTGCCCGTCTCCGCCCGGCGCCCGCCGTGCAAGCTCGCGGGAAAGCAGATCGCACACCGCATCGCGCAGCCGCCCGGCGTCGGATGGAGGGATCAAGTGAACTCCCTCGGGACGCATCCCGTTATCGGTGGCAATCACCGGCGTCCCGAGGTACAGCGCCTCCCGTACGGAAACCGAATCGCCATCGTACCGCGTGGTGCGCAGGAGCAGGTCGCTGTCCAGCGTGGCGCGTAGCGTCACCGCATGCGGCATGTCGCCGTACAGCAACACATGGTCGCGATACGGTTTGCTCGCGATCCGCGCCCGCAAGGACTCCTCCAGGCTGCCCGCTCCCACGATGAGCAGCCCGGCGCGCGGGTAGCGCTCCAGAATTTCCCCCATCACGTCGATCTGCATCGCCAAATCGTATTCCGGCTCCAGCAGTCCAACGGTCAGCAGCGCGGGACTGTGCGCGCTCAGGAACGCCGCCACTTGCTCGGGGAGCGGCAGCGCGCGGTCCGGCGGCTCGACGGCAAACGGAAGAATCGCGCGGATGCGTTCCTGGCGGACGCCGAACCTGGCGAACAGCGCGGCGATTTCCGGGTTGACGCCGATCAATCCATCCAGCCGGCGCAGCACGAATCCGCGCAGCGTGGCGCGTGCCGCCGTCTGCCCCGCGGGCGACCCGGGGTATCCACCGGAATGGAACGTGAGCACGGTCTTGCGCCCGGGCAGCAGCGTACAGAACAGCGCCAGCCCCAGCAACCGGAGCGTCAAATCGCCGCCGATATGCAGGTGCAGAATATCCGCCGGCAGACGCCACAACAGCCGCATCAGCGCGGCCGCGCCTACCGGGTAATGCACGCCATCGGCGTCCTCTCGCCGGAAGCGTGTCAGGTTGATGGCGTCGCAGGTGTGGCCGTGGCGCCGCAAGTATTCGCGAATGGCCACCAGATTGGTCTGCACGCCGCCGTGCGGCGGCGGATACGGCCCGAGTTGCACCACCCTCATACGGTTTTGGCCGGGCCCAGCGCCACCGGCGACCCATCGCGCGCCGAGGCCATCATGGCCAGGCAACCCAGCGTGGCGCGTGCGCCATCGTAGACCGTGACCGCTGGCTGACGCCCCTGCCGGATGCTCCCAACAAAATCGGCCATCTGCGCGGCATAGCCCTTATCGGGCCACATCCGCGAACGCGCCGAACGCATGCCCTTGTGCACGCTCACCCGCTTGAAATCCTCGGTGAAAGCGCCCACGCCCTGCGCGAACACCTCCACCCGCTCGCCGCCCGACGTGTTGCTGCCCAACGTGCAATACGTGAGATTGCCGACGGATCCATCGGCGAAACGGAAAGATGCCACCAGATTGTTCTCCCCGATGGGATCGGCCTTCCCCGTGGGCAGCGAGTACGCGGATACGCTCACCGGTTCGGAATCCAGCAGCCAGTACATGAGGTCGATGAAGTGGCAGGCCTCACCCAGGATCGCGCCGCCGATGGCGGGGTCGGCCATCCAGTAGCTCCCCGAAATCCCCGGCGAATTGATGCGGCATTGCACCACGGCGGGCGAGTTGCGCCGCTGCAGATTCCCCTTGAGTTCGCGGTAGTACGGCGTGAATCGCCGGTTGAATCCCACCGTGAGCAGCTTGCCGCTCTCTTCCACGGCGGCACAGAGCTCGCCCGATTCCTCCGCCGTCAGCGCCATCGGCTTTTCCACGAACACGTGCTTGCCGGCGCGCAGGGCCGCCAGCGATTGCGCGGCATGGTGCTGGTTGCGGCTGGCGATCAGCACCGCGTCCACCTCGGAGTCGCGCAGCACCTCTTCGTATTCCGAGCAGGCGTAGCTGGCGCCGAAGCGCAGCGCATAGCTCTTGCCGCGCACCCCGGCCGCCGAATACACCGCGCGCAGCCCCACACCCGGCAGTTTCTTGAGGTTGGGCAGGTGCTCCCACTTGGCCAGGTTGCCCGCGCCCACCAGCGCGAATTCGATGCGCTCCCTGGCCCGTCCCTCAGCCGGCGTGGCCACCTTGCGAACCGGCGCGAATGCCGCCACCGGGTCCGCCACCGATGCCGCGGCATAACGCAGCAGCACCGCCAGGCTCCCCGCCGCCGGGTCGAAGATGGTGTCGTACGCTTTGGCCGCATCGTCCAGCGGGAATTCGTGCGTGATCAGCGGGCGCACGTCGATGCGTCCCGTGGCGATCAGGCGCAGGAACTCCTCCATGTTGCGATTCTCGGTCCAGCGCACGTAGGGCAGCGGGTAGTCGCGCCCCTGTTTCTCGTACGACGCGTCGTAGCTTCCGGGACCGTACGCCCGCGACATGTACAACTGGATTTCCTTCAGGTACATGTCGTTCCAGGGGAACTCCATGCCCACCGCGCCCACGATGCAGATGCGCCCGCGGTCGCGGCAGAGGCTCAAAGCGTGCTGCGCCGGCGCCGCCGATTTCGAGGCCGCCGCCACGATCGCGCAATCCACGCCGCGTCCATTGGTGAGCCCGCGCACCGCTTCCAAGGCGGAAGCGCCCGCGATCCCGTGATCGGCGCCCAGCCCGCGCGCCATGTCCACTCGCTGGGCGTTCAGATCGATGCCCACCACCACGCCGCCCTGCAAGCGCACCAGTTGCGCCACCAATTGCCCCACCAGGCCGAGCCCGATCACCGCCACCACGTCGCCCAGCTCGATGCGCGCCGTGCGCACCGCATTCATCGCGATGCTGCCCAGCGTGGCGAAACAGGCGTGCTGGCAGGCCACCCCTTCGGGCATACGCGCCGCCAGATTGCGCCCCACCAGGATGGTCTCGGCATGCCCCGTGCCTTCGCCGCCATAAGCCACGCGTTCGCCGATCCCCAGATCCGTCACCGTGGCGTGGCGCGCCACCACCACGCCGGCGCCCGAGTACCCCAGCACGGCGTACTCGGTGAATTTAGCGCGCACCTCCGCGATAGTCGCTATCGGCCCGGTCTTCATGGCCACATCCCAGATCTTGCGCAGGTGCGACGGATTGTCGGCCACCTCGCTGAACAGGCTGTCGCGATGGATGCTGGCCGTCTCGGTGCCGCTCGATATCAGCGAATAGAGCGGCCGCACCAGCACGTGGTGGGGCAGAAGCGCGGGGTCGGGGACCTCGTCCACGATGATGTCTTTGAGTCCTTTACGGATAACCTGTTTCATGCGTGCCGGGCGTCTGCCTCTAATGTATCAAGCGCGGCAGCACGGTGAGCGGTTCGGATCAGGCCATTACCCAGGAGGAATCTGCCCGCCGGAGGTTTCCTCAATGGCTTCCAGGACCTGCTTGACGGTTTTCGGGTGTAGCGTCGCGCCACCGTGGAACGGAACCACCACCCTGCGGAGGCCTTTTGCGTAGATCCGATGACTGCCCTTGGACCGCAACCAAGCGAAGCCCGCTTTCAAGAGCATCGCTTCGGCCTCCGGCGCGGTTAAGCGCGGCAGTTTAGGCATGAACTTCGATCGCTGTGGTAAGAATCTCCCGGCTCAGTGCCGCGGAGCGCTCTTCATCGGTCAGGGTTTCCAGGTAGAGTTCGATTGCCTCACGGATATGGGCCAGAGTCTCCTCGACCGTGTCTCCTTGCGATTGGCATCCCTTTAGTTCCGGGCACCATGCATAACACCCGTGCTCGTCTTGTTCGATTACCACACTGATCTTGCCCGTCATCAATCATCATTCTACCCTTGCGGCGGCGCTTCTGCCTCACTGTCGGATAATGCGCGCTTTTTCGAAACCGCAAACCGGGCTAGAATTGAAACAGGAACCGGAAGGTGATTATGGATTGGTCAGATTGCCCCCTCGTCGAAGTGAAGCCCGGCGTACAGCGTGGCCGCCCCGTGCTGAAGGGCACCCGTATGCCTGCCGATGACATCGTGGAGAATTGGGAAGCCGGCGTCGATGAACCCGACATCGCGGCCAATTTCCGGTTGCCGATCGCGCAGGTGAAGGCGATTTTGTCCTACGCGGCGGACCATCAAGATGCTCCGCATCCT
>JADGNT010000413.1 GCA_017883345.1 Candidatus Solibacter sp.
CGCGAGCCCTCTCCCAAGCCCTTGGGCTGGGGCTCCGCTTCCGGTAGCAGTTCAGGAGTCATAATAGGACCGATTGTACTCCAGAGCACGCTCGCGCGCTCGGGTATGATGAATGCTCCATGGGAAAATGCGCAATCCTGGCGCTGGCGCTGCTCGTAGCGCTGCTCGCAACCCCTGCCTGCAAGGCGCCCGAAGAGAGCCACAGTAAGGCGATCCTCGGCGCCGTGCTGATCGATGGCTCCGGCGGACCGCCCTTGACCAGCTCGATGGTGGTGATGGCCGGGGACCGCATCCGCGGGGCCGGTCGCGCGTCCACCATACCCATTCCGGCGCAAGCCGACAAGATCGATGGGGGCGGCAGGTTTCTGGTACCGGCGCTGGTCGCCGTGACCCCGAACATCCAGGGCCGCGACGAAGCCGCTTTTGCCAAAGCGCGCGAGGCCGGATTACCCGCCATCGGGCGCGTCGCCACGCTGGCCGACGCCGAGTGGATGCTGGACCACGGCGCCACCGGATTCGTCGGCATGATCCGCGACACCGAAACCCTCGATCCCGATTTTCTGGCCAAGCTCCGCGACCTGCGGATTACTTGCGCACCCGCGTTGATTGGGGCGGGCGCCGGTCTGGAGATTGCCCGGCGGAACACGCTGCGCCTCTTCCAGGCGGGCGTGCCGATCGCGCTCTCCGGCGAAGGCGCCGACCCGTTGCGCGAGGCCGAGCTGCTGGCGCAAGCCGGCATTCCACCGCTCGACGTGATCGTCGCCGCCACCCGCAACGGCGCCGCCGCGCTGCACGATAAGGAGACCGGCGTCATTCAGGCCGGCAGGCGCGCCAATCTTCTCGTGCTCTCCGCCAACCCCGGCGAGGACATCCGCAACCTCGGCCGGGTGGAGTTGCGCCTGGCAAATGGCGAGATCGTGCGGTAGCGTAGCCTTTTAGGCTGCCATGCCCCCAGTCGTGGGGGCATTCTTCCTCCGCGCCGCCGCGCCATAAAACTCTGCGCGATGTTCCGTTTGCGGCTTGCCGCTATGCGGGGCGCGGTCGCAGGCCTACGTCCGCGCCCCCGCCGGGCCGGCGTTGGCTCGCTCTTCGGTACGCGCCGCCTGCATCGGTTTGCGGTAATCGCCGCAACTGAAGTACTTTTCGAGCCAGATGTACAGGCAGATGAACAGGTACCGGCTCCCCATTTCCTTCAGCTTGAGCTTCGCCTTGCCGCTGCGGCGGTTCCGCCAGGTGATCGGAATTACGGTCCAGTTGTATCCCCGGACGATCACCTTCAACGGCAGTTCCACGGTCAGGTTGAAGTGTGGCGCGAGCAGGGGCCGGCATCCCTCCACCGCCGTCCGCCGGTACGCCTTGAAGGCGTTCGTGGTGTCGTTCAGTTTGATGTGGAACAGAATACGGATGAACCGGTTGAACAACCGGTTCATGACCAGCTTGATGCGCGGATAGTCGATGACGCCGCCGCCCTTCATGAAGCGCGAGCCGAAGACGGCGTCGTGCCCCGCATTCAGGAGATTCCAGTAGCGCACCACGTCGCGGCAGTCGTCGGATTCGTCCGCCATCATGATGACCAGCGCGTCGCCGCTCATGTGGTCGATTCCGTGGATGATTGCGCGCCCGAACCCGTTCGGCCCGAGGTTCTGAAGGGGGTTCAGCGCCGGAAGCGTTTTGCGGGTTTCGGCCAGGATTTCCCAGGTCCGGTCGGTGCTGCCATCGTCCACCACCACGATTTCGTGCGGAATCTGGTTCAGCCGCAGTTCCAGGTCCAGGTGCTCGACCGTCGAGCGGATACAGCCTTCCTCATTGCGCGCCGGAATCACGATGCTGAGGAGCGTCAATGGATCGGTTCCGGCCTGTGGCGCCGGATCTACGTCGTCGGCGGAATGGGTCGCTGGGGTCGACATCAAGTCTTTTCCGGACGTTTGCCGTTGCATCCCCATCTTACTGCACTCAAAGCGGCCGGCGGGATGCGATCGGGGTCGCAGAAAACTACTCGCCGCCAAACCCAGCCTTGAAGCACACCCGCACCAACTCCCAGTCCGAATCGGAGAGTCTTCCGATCAACCGGACCTCGCGCTGCGATAGAGTGACCGGAAACAGCCTGAAGTAGGACGCCGCGCGTAGCCCGGCTTGCTTCCAATCACGCAACGCACAGTCGGTCGGAGCCAACGGTTTTGGGGCTTGTGTCGTGATCAGGCCCACCACCACGTCGGGCCTATGTCGCTGGTACTCTTCTGTCGAGAGCACCACGGCGGGACGAGTCTTTGTCACCTGCGCGCCGGGAAACGCGCCCACCACGACGTCTCCGGGCTTCAACGGTTTTCCCGCTCCTGATCTTCAAAGCGCTGCACAGCGGCCGCCGCCGCATCGGCGAGATCCTCGTCCGTCCAGGAATCGGACCACTCGATCGTGCGCCCGCCCGCAAGATCAGCCAGTTGGCGAGCCCAATTCAGGACCTTTCCAGCTTCTTCCGGCGGGAGCGCCCGAACCACGCCGATTAGCGATTCTTCCTGTGCGCTGAGCACCATGGTTACCATTCTACCCTCACCGAATGACCGCGGACGCTAGCCACCGCGCGGTAAAATAGGAGTTTGCCCTCGCCCATCGACGCCCAATCGTTCTCCGTCAAGCGCTCCCAGGTGGAGTTCCACAACTTCGCCTCGCTGGGCGACACCGACCGCGCCATCGCCCACTACCTGGACGAGAACGCCCGCCGCGCTTCCGTCATCCAAGCCCACCGCGAGTTCATCGGGCCCATGACCCCCTTCCTGGAGATCGGCGCCAACGCCGGCCACACCAGTTACATGCTGGCCAACCAGTTCTCTGGCGAAGGCTTCGCCCTCGATCTCTCCGCCGACGCCCTGCGTCACGGCGTCGTCCTGATGGATCGATGGCGGCTTTCCCGCGCGCCCATCCGCGTGGCCGGCGACGCCGTCAACCTGCCGTTCCGCGATGGGTCCATCCAATTCGTGATGGCGTGCCAGATGCTCAGCCAGTTCATGAACATCGAGAGCGTCTTCCTCGAAGTCAAGCGCGTGCTGGCTCCCGGCGGCGTCTTTCTGTTCACCGAGGAACCGCTGCGCCGCCTGCTCAGCCTGCGCCTTTACCGCACCCCCTACCAGGACCGCATGAAGCCGTGGGAGCGCAAGCTGTTCGATTGGGGACTGCTCGGCTATCTGGCGCGCGACGTCATCGGCGCCGAACAGGAAGAGAGCTTCGGCATCCGCCAGAACCACAAGATGTACCTCAGCGACTGGCGCCGGCTGATCGCCAAACACTTTGCCGAACACCGCTACCAGCCCTTCGTCCCCGAGCGCGGTTGGGGCGAATGGATTGTCAAACGCGCCGCGCTCAATGAGGGGCGCGCCGCACGCCTGCTCGGCGGAACCCTGGCGGCCATCTGCAAGAAAGCCGGCTCCGCGCCGCCCCTGCCCTGCCTCGACCGTTTCGAGACCCTTCTCCGCTGTCCCGATTGCCACGGCGATCTGGCCCGCGACGCCACCGATACCTTGGTCTGCGCCTGCGGTTATCGCGCGCCCAACCAGGGCGGAGTGTACAATCTGCTGCCCGCCGCCCTGCGCGCCGAACTCTATCCCGTCGACCGTGCCGACGTGATCGATTTCTCCCTCCCCAGCCACGCCGGCCGCCTGGGCGACGGATGGTACGAGCTGGAGGGGGACTACGGCAACAAGTTCCGCTGGATCGGCCCGCGCGCGACCGCCGTGCTCCGCCGCGCCCACGTGGCGCCGCAGAGGCTGCGGATTCGCGGCTTTGCGCACCAGACGCAGTTCACCAAAGGCCAGCCGGTGGTGGAAATCCGGGCCAACGGCGTGCGCGTGGCACAGCACGCGCTAGAGCGCGTGGGATTGTTCATCATCGAGGCGGATCTTCCCGAAGCGGAAACCTACAATATCGAGATCGCCGCCGCACCCGCCTGGACCATTGCCGACGACGACCGCTGCTTCACCGTCACCATCGGCATGATCCGCCTGGTAGACGCAGAATCGTGAAACAATTCGGGGCCGGCGAGCGTAATAGGTTGATCGAGGGCAAATTATGCGCGCCAAGCTCATTCTTCCGGCAATCGCCGCGGGTCTCGTCGTGCTCGCCGGCTGCGACATCGAGGACCTGGGCGGCTTCGAGCGGTACCACGAGGATTTCCATTACAGCTACCCGCTGAAAGCCGGGGGCCGTCTCAGTGTGGAGGGCTTCAACGGCTCGGTCGAGGTCTCGGTATGGGACCAGGAGACGGTCGACATCAGCGGCACCAAGTACGCCCGTACGCAGGAGGACACCCACGACCTGAAGATCGAGGTCGATCACAGCGCGGACTCGGTCTCCGTCCGCGCGATCCGGCCCAGCCTGCGGCGCGGGAATTACGGCGCGAGGTTCGCCATCAAGGTGCCGCGCGGCGTGGTGCTGGAGCGCGTGACTACCTCCAACGGCGCGATCCGCGCCTCCGATGGCGCCGGACCGGCGCGCCTGAAGACCTCCAACGGTCACGTCGAGGTGCGCCGCTTGAAGGGCTCGCTGAACGCCGAGACCAGCAACGGACCAGTGGAGTTGGACGACATCGACGGCGCGGTGGACGTTCGCACCTCCAACGGCCACGTCCGCGCGGAGGGCATCCGGGGCGCGCTGGACGCGACCACGTCCAACAGCAGCATCCATGCGGTGCTGGACAAGGTGGATGGCGCGGTGCGCGTACAGAGTTCCAATGGCGGCATCGATCTCTCGCTGCCGCCGAATACGCAGAGCGCGGTACGCGCCCACACCAGCAATAGCGGGATCACGCTGCACCTGCCCGGGGAAGTCAACGCGCGCCTGTCGGCCGGCACGAGCAATGCGTCGATCTCCTCCGATTTCGAAATGCGCATGCGCGGCGAAATCAGCAAGCATCACATCGAGGGCAGCATCGGCAACGGCGGCCCGCTGATCGACCTGAGCACCTCCAACGGCCAGATCCGAATCATGAAGTAGCGGCCCCCCCTAGTCACAATTCATTTCTTCGTGCGCCGCGACGATTCTTTCGGGGCACTTCGCCGCCGCACCGTAGCGTAGCCTTTTAGGCTGCCATGGCCCCAGTCGTGGGGGCATTCTTCCTCCGCGCCGCCGCGCCACAAAACTCTGCGCGATGATTAGCCCCGCGGCGTGGAACGCGCGGCCGGCCAGATCGCCGCGAGCAGCATGCCTGCCAGGGTGGCGAGCGAAAGTGCCGCGGCCCCGCGCATGCCGGGCGGATGGTAGCGCATCTCGATGCGATGGGGGCCGGCGGGCACGGCGACGGCGCGGATAGCGGTGTCGGCGCGGAGCACGTCGATGGGTTTGCCGTCGAGGGTGGC
>JADGNT010000414.1 GCA_017883345.1 Candidatus Solibacter sp.
ATAAAGCGGCACCACCACGCGGCCTGGCAGGATGGGCAACGGAGCATACGGAGCGTCGTTCGCCGGCCCCGGCTTCGGCACGGACAAAGGCGCGGGAAGCGGAGGCAGGGTGGCGCGTGGAGCATTCTGTGCACTGCCGTTGGTCACCGCCAGCGCCATCAGCAGCAGCGCGGGGAAAGCGGCCCCGATGGTTTTTCTTGGCATAACCCTACGGCTGCAGCTTCAGCGTAGCTTTTCCGGCGGGACCGCTGTAAATCAGTTCGAGCGACTGGATGCCCTTCGTCTTCCCTCCGTACCGGAAGAAAATCAGGCCCGCCACGGGAAGCGCGCGGTCTCCTTCGGGTAACGTGGCTTTCTGCACCTTCTGTTCCATGGCCCGCCGTTCCGGGAACGACATCTTGGGTACCGGGGGCGGGTCGTTGGACTGACCCTCACCGCCACCTCCGCCAGTGCTCATGCTGGATTTCTTCTCGACCTTAACCGGCGGCTCCCACTCGGGATCCTTGAGCGAGCTGAGAACTACCCCGTAAGGCTGGCCGGGCAAGAGCGCCTTCTTCCCGTTGACGCGCAGCGAAAAGTCGTCGATGCTTAGCTTGGTCCGCGCCCCGTCCGCGCCGAAAAACCCCGTTTCGACCACGACATAGTCCTCCGTGGCGAGCGTCCCTTGCGGCGTGCCGACGCCGTGTCCCGTGAACTCGGCCGCGATCGTCACCGTGCCCGCCTGAGCGTGGGCCTGGTACTCGGCTGGAGAAATCCGCGGCGGCATGCCCTTCGACTCGTTGACCGCCGCCGGGTTGCCTGGCGGGGTCTGCCCTTGCGCACACAGGCAGAGGGCGGTGATCCAGACACCAGTTTTCAACACAGGAGAAAGTCGCATTCCAACTTACAAGCTAACATAACCGGGCATCCGGTTCCCGGCGACCGCTTCCTCGGTGCTCTCCTTGCCTTTGCCTTTCTCTGCGCTTATCTCTGCGTTCTCTGCGTCTCAGCGTTGAACCTCATCCCGCAAACTCCACACACCCCCGACTTCAGCTACATTGAAGCTGTGTTCGCCGCATGAAGACCGCCGTCATCCGCGACCTGGCGCAGATCCGCGCCCAAATCGAGGAGTTCCTCAAAAGCGCGCGTGAGCCCGCTCTGCTCGAACCCGGCGAGGAACTCCTTCCTCTCACCGCCGAAAACTACGCGCTCGAAATGCGCGGCTCGCGACTCACTCTTCAGGCCTGGGACCGGACGCGCAACTGGAGCCGCCGCCTGACCGCCATCACCGAGGCCACCAACGCGCGCCTCGCCATGACGGTGGAACGCTTTGCCCGCCGCGAAGGCCAGATGTTCCTGCTCGATCTCGGCCGCCGCTCCGGCGCGGAACTCGGCAAGCGCACCGGCCGCCTGGTGTTCCGCGAGCGCTTCCGCCTCTTCCTGCGCCGCCAGTTTCCCGAGTGGACGCTGGCCGAAGTCAGCGCCGAGGCCGATCTCGCACACTCCCTCTCCCCTGCCTTCCCGCGCGCCTACCTCAAGCACGGGCAGCACGGTTGGGCCGCCATCGCCTGCCCCCCCGAGGCCGATCCCGCCGCCGTGCTCTCCTTCGGCCTCATCTGGCTCGCCTACCTGCGCGCGCGCGAGCACCGCGTGGCACTCGTTGGACTCGCGCTCTACCTCCCCGCCGGCCAGGAGCGCGCCGCCGCACTCCGCGTCCTCTGCCTCGATCCCCAGTCCGCCCGCTTCGAACTCTTCACCTATACCAGCGACGACGTCCTGCTGCGCGCCGAACCGCACGATTACGGCAATCTCGATACCCACCTCGAACCCTGCCGCCGCCCCGAGCCCAACATCGCCGAACCCTGGCAGCAGATCGCCGCTCTCCCCGGCGTGGAGCGCATTCCCAAACACGATGGACGCACCAGCCTGCGCGTGCGCGGCATCGAGTTCGCCGAACTCTCCGGCCGCGACCTCCTCTTCGGACTCGGCGAACGCCGGCCCGCGCGTGCGCATCATGCGCCAGAAATCGCCCGCCTCGCCGAAGAGCTCGATCGCGCGCGCTCGGCCGGCGCCGATACCGCGCACCCGCTCTACCGCCAGTATCCCGAGGCGTGGTTGGAATCTCTGGCGCGCGCCCAAATCGAAACCCTCGATGCCACGCTGCGCCGCGACCCCATCTACGGACAGGTGCCCGCATTTGTCGCGGGAGAGCGCGGCATCCTCGATCTGCTGGCGGTGGATCACACCGGCCGGCTCACCGTGGTGGAGTTGAAGGCCAGCGCCGATCCGCACCTTCCGCTCCAGGCGCTCGACTACTGGATCCGTGTCAAATGGCACCTGGACGCCCGAGAGTTTTCCGCCAACGGCTACTTTCCCGGCATCGAACTGCGCCCCGATGCGCCGCGCCTCTTGCTGGTCTCGCCCTCGCTCGAATTTCACCCCACCACGGAGACCATATTGAGCTTTTTCGCACCTGGCATTGAGGTGGAGCGCGTCGGCCTGGCGGTAGAATGGCGTAGGGGGCTGCACGTCATGTTTCGCCTCAACGGCGCGCAGCGTCCACAGTGACCTCTATGCTCAAAGTCCTGAAGCAAGCCAAGTCCGCCTTCTCCCTGCTGAGCGCGGACGAAATTCGCAAGCAGGCCGAAATACCCCTGCATTTCGGCCTGGTGGCCGATAGCAGCGGCGCTTATGCGGAAATGGAGGAGTTCCTGGTGCCCTCCACGCTGCCGCGTCCGGAATGGCGCCGGCGCATGTGCCAGGTGCATCGCGCCAACGATGCCGACGTGCCCGCCAACGTGGATATCGTGCTCTACGAACCCGGCCTTCCCTGCCCCGCGGGCTCGTACACCTTTTATCGCGGCCATCCCGGCGTCACCTGCGCCGAGATCCTGAAGGACAAGACAGATGTGGATCTCGCGTTGGGGCGTCAGTTCCTGCCCTTCCGCCGCCCGGTGGTGGAGCGCATCATCCAAATGGTGTCGCAAGAGAACGCCTTGTTCGCCGTCGCCACGGCGCTGCCCAACGTCGTCCCGAACCTGATCGAATTCCCCTGGGTGTTCGGCGAGTTCGCTTCCGATACCGCCTTCCTCACCGTGAATCAAGCACGCATGGCGTTCCAGATCGCCGCCGCCTGCGGCAAGCAGGTCGGGCTGGGCAAGCAGAAGGGCGCGATGCTGACGATTGCCGCCGGGGCCTTCGGCTGGCGCGCGCTGGCCCGCGAACTGGTGGGCCACATCCCGCTGGGTGGCGGATTGATCCCCAAGGGCGCCATCGCCTATGCCGGCACCTACCTGGCCGGCAAGGGCCTGGAATACCTCCACGTGCATGACGGTGCGCCCAACGCCGCGCAGCGCAAGCAACTCTATCGGGAGGGCCTGGAGCGCGGCCGCAGCTTCGCCAAAACCGTGCATCTGGGCGCCAGGGACAGACAAGACTGACATGAATTTCCGGCGCAGTTTGCCGGAAATTCGCTGTCGGTCCTGTCTGTTCCCGGGTTTGCCCTGTGTGTCCCTCGATTTGCCGCCATTGCGGCGTAAACCTTTCGGCCATCTCACGCGTCGTACAATGTAGTGAAGAAATCTAAGGGGACGATTATGCGCTTGATTTATGCCGGAATCGTTTTAGTCTGTGCAACTCTCGGGTTCGCCGACACCATCACGCTGAAAAGCGGCCGCGTGATCAATGGCACATATCTCGGCGGCACCGCCCGCACCGTGCGCGTCGACGATGGCGTCAACGTGCGGACCCTCGACGTCTCCGATATCCTCCGCATCGAGTTTGGCGGCAACTCTTCGGAAAGCTCGGCCCGAACCTCAGGTAGATCTTCCGACGGCCCGACCCTCCGAAGGGCGCCCTCAAGTTCGAGTTCCGACTCCAGTGACGTGCCCACCCTGCGGAGGGCCGACTCGAGTTCGAGTTCCGACTCGGACCGGGACCCGGACCGCCCGGTCTTGCGGCGCACGGAAAACGTGATGCGTCCCGACGCGCCGCCTGCTCCCCCACCCGCCATGGCAACCAGCGGCACGCTTCCCGCCGGCACCAACCTGGTGATCCGCATGATCGAGGCGGTGGATTCGGAGACCAACCGGGTGGGCCAGAGCTTCCGCGCCAGTCTGGATCAGCCGGTGATGGTGGACGGCGAAACCGTGATCCCGCGCGGCGCCGATGCGGTGGTCAAACTGGTGGACTCCAAGGACTCCGGCAAGCTTACCGGCCGCGCCGACCTGACGCTCTCGCTGCAATCGGTGAGTATCAACGGGCACTTCGTGGATATCAACACGCAGAGCATCAAGAAGGAAAGCGCTTCGCAAGGCGAGAAGACGGCGAAAGTGGCCGGCGGCACGGCGGTGGCGGGCGCCATCATTGGCGCCATCGCCGGCGGCGGCAAGGGCGCGGCCATCGGCGCCGGCGCCGGCGCGGCGGCGGGCGCTGGCTCGCAGGTGATCCTCGGCGGCCAGCGCGTGCGCATTCCGTCGGAAACGCGGCTCACCTTCGTGCTCGACAACGCGGCTCATTTTTGATGAAACAACCCGCAGCGATTGTTACCGGCGGCAGCCGTGGAATCGGCCGCGCCATCGCCACCGAGCTGGCGAAAACTCATCGGGTGATTGCCACTTACCGCGGGCGTAAGGACGCAGCGGATTCCTTGCGCGAGGAGACCGGCTGCGAGATCTTTCAGTGCGAGATCGCGAACCGCGAGGATCGCGCTGGGCTGCTCGCCTTCGCCCGCCAGCGGTTTGAAAAACTCGACCTGCTGATCAACAACGCCGGCATGGCCCCGCGCGAACGCCGCGATCTGCTGGAGGCCACCGAAGAGAGCTTCGACGAGCTGATCGCAACCAACCTGAAGGGCCCCCACTTCCTGACCCAGCAGGCGGCGCGCTGGATGACCGAAACCGGCGAGGGCCGCATCGCCTTCGTCACTTCGATTTCCTCCTACACCGCCAGTGTGAACCGCGGCGAGTATTGCATCTCCAAGGCCGCCCTCAGCATGACCGTGGCGCTCTATGCGCAGCGCCTGGCGGAGGTGGGCATCAAGGTCTTCGAGATCCGCCCCGGCATCATCCGCACCGACATGATCGCCAAGGTGGAAAAGGCGTACGACGAGAAGATCGCCGCCGGCCTGCTCCCGCAGCGCCGCATGGGCGAAGCGAGCGACGTCGCCAAAGCCGTCCGCGCCATCGCCGACGGGCTGCTGGATTACTCCACCGGCCAGATCCTCAACGTCGACGGCGGCTTCAGCCTGCGCAGCCTGTAATCCGTAGCGTAGCCTTCCAGGCTGCCACGTCGGCGTACTTGCCGACGTTCTTCGAAACATGCCGGTACGAATACCGGCATGGCAGCCTGGAAGGCCGCTCTACCG
>JADGNT010000020.1 GCA_017883345.1 Candidatus Solibacter sp.
GGCCTTCGGGTTTCGTATTTCCGGGGAGGCATTCCATCCGGCACCCAGGGCCTTGATCAAGGAGACGGCGGCGTCAAGGCGTTGCGCGTTCAACTGGACGACCGTTTGCTCATGCGTTAGCTCCGAGCTTTGGACGATGACCACTTCGAGATAAGTAATCACGCCGCCCTTGTATTTTGTCAGGGAGATGTCCAGCGCGCGGCGGGCGGCCTTGAGCGCCGCATTTTCCTTTTCAAATTGCTCCGCGAGCAGGCGCTGGGCGGCGAGTTGGTCTTCAACCTCCTGGAACGCACTGAGGACGGTCTGCCGGTAGTTGGCCACGATAGCGTCGTAGTTGGCACGGGTGGCGGCAAGCTGGGCCCGGTTCCGGCCGCCGGTGAAGATCGGCAGGGACAGTGAAGGACCCACCGACCAAACACGGCTCTCCCAGTTGAACAGCGTCGCGGCGTCCACGGATTGGAAACCGGCCAGTCCGTTGATCATCACCCGCGGATAGAAGGCGGCGCAGGCGACGCCGACGTCCGCGTTCGCGGCGGCCACGCGGCGCTCAGCGGCGGCGATATCGGGGCGGTGTTCCAGCAGCGCGCTCGGCACCTCGAGTGGGAGGCTGGGGCTGGCGACGAAGGCGCGCTGGGCCGCAGCCAGCGCATCCCTGGCTGCCTCTATTTGAAAAGCGATGGCCGGTCGGCCGCAGAGAGTGGCCAAGGCGTGGAGTACCTTGGCGCGTTGAAGTTCCACCGCCGGAATCTGCGCCTCGGTGCTGGCAAGTTGAGTTTCGGCCAGCGACACGTCCAGCTCGGTTGCGATACCGCCTTTGTGGCGGTTCTGGGTGAGTTCGAGCGAACGGCGATAAGCAACGGTAGTCTCTGCCAGCACCCGGGCTTGGGCGTCGAGGGAGCGCAGGGTGAAATAATCCATCGCCACTTCGGCCTGAATCGCGAGTTTGGAAGATTCGAGGTCATCGGCGGAGGCAGCCAGGCCCGCGCGGGCGCTTTCGACCGTGCGGCGCACGCGGCCCCAGAGGTCGAGCTCCCAACTTGCCTCGAGCGGGACACTGAACGTGTTGTAGGTGGCGGTGCCGCCGCCCCGAGATTGGTTCGCGCTGGTGCGCTGGCGGGTTACGTCGGGCACCGCGGAGATCTGGGGAAAGAAATCAGCGCGCGCGACTCTGACGAGAGCGCGGGCCCGCTGCAAGTTTGCGAATGCGGCAACGAGTTGCTGGTTGTTCGCGGTCGCAAGCAGCTCGAGGCGGTTCAACTCGGAATCGCCGAACAGTTCCCACCACGCGCCGCGCGGCAGGTGCGCGGACGGTTGGGCCGGCTTCCAAATGCCCGCGTTGGTGGGCATCGCACTGGAAAAGGCCGGCGGCATGGCGTTGGTGCCGAGCGCCGCGGGCCGCTGGTAATTCGGGCCGACGGCGCACCCGGCGAGCAGCACGGCGACGAGGGCGCCGGGCAGCATGAGCGAGGCAACTGAGTTCTGCAAGTGCCTCTCGGACTTCGGACTTCGGACTTCGGACTTCATATATCCTTTGATTTCATCAGGCTGGAGCAAGCTGCATCGTTTTCCGCCGCCGCCACGCCTTGACGCGCTGCCCGAGGCTCTCGAACGTCAGATAGATCACCGGCGTAGTGTAAAGCGTCAGGGTTTGCGAAAGCAGGAGGCCGCCGACCACGGCGATGCCCAATGGCCGGCGCAGCTCCGAGCCGGTCCCCAGACCCAGGGCCAGCGGCAGCGAGCCGAACAGCGCGGCCATGGTGGTCATCATGATGGGCCGGAAGCGGATGACGCAGGCCTTGTAGATCGCGTCGCGCGGACTCAGTCCCTCGTGGCGTTCGGCGTCGAGGGCAAAATTGATCATCATGATGGCATTCTTCTTCACGAGCCCCATCAGCAGAATGATGCTGATGAAGGAAACCAGCGACAGGTCGAGGCCGAAGAACATGAGCGCGAGCAGGGCCCCGACGCCCGCCGACGGCAGGGTCGAGATGATGGTGAGCGGGTGAATGAGGCTTTCGTAGAGCATGCCCAGCACTACATAGACGGCGAGGATCGCCGCCGCGATCAGCAGCGGCATATTGGCCATGGAGGCGCGGAAGACCTGGGCAGTGCCCTGGAAACTGCCCAACACGCTGGACGGCATTCTCAATTCCGCAACCGCTCGCTCGACGACCTCGGTGGCCTGGCCGAGCGACACGCGGGGCGCCAGGTTGAAGGAGATGGTCACCGCGGGGAATTGCCCCTGGTGATTGACCGACAGGAAGGTGTTGGACGGTTTGAATTTGGCGACGGCCGCCAGCGGCACCTGGAACCCGTTGGTGGAGCGGACGTAGATCTGGTTGAGCGAAGACGGATCGAGCAAGTACTTGGGCTCCACTTCGAGGATGACGTGGAACTGGTTGTATTGCTTGTACATGGTTGAGACCTGCCGCTGGCCGAACGCGTCGTAGAGGGTGTTGTCAATGGCGATGGGCGAGACGCCCAGGCGCGCCGCCGCGTCGCGGTCAACGACCACCATGGTTTGCAGGCCGCGCGTCTGCTGGTCGCTGCTGACGTCGCGCAATTCCGGCGAGCCGCGCAACCTGTCCACCAGGAGCGTGGACCAGCGGTTGAGTTCATCGAGGTCGCCCGACTGGAGCGCATACTGAAACTGCGCCCGGCTCATCCGCCCGCCGACGCGGATGTCTTGCGAGGCCTGGAGGAACAAATTGACGCCGCTGACCTCGCCCAGCTTCTTGCGCAGGCGGGCGATGATCTGGTCCGCGCTGACGTTCCGTTCCGATCGCGGTTTCAGGGTAATGAACATGCGGCCGTTGTTCACCGTGGAAGAGCCCATGCCCGCGCCGATGAAAGAAGCCATCGTGGCCACCGCCGGATCGTCGAGTACAATCCTGGCAACTTTCTGCTGCAGCTCGGCCATCGCGGCAAAGGAGATGTCCTGCGCGGCGTCGGTCGTGCCCATAATGATGCCGGTATCCTGCTGGGGGAAGAAGCCCTTCGGCACGGCCCGGTAAAGGGCGACCGTGGCGACCAGGGTCAGGAAGGCCACCGCCAGCATGAAGCTGTGATGGAGCAGAACCCACCGCAGCCCGGTTTCGTAGTGGCCCAGCAGCCAGTTGAAGGACTGCTCGCAGGCGCGAAGGAAGATACCGGGCTTCCGATAAGCCGCTTCCGGTCTCAGGAAGCGGGAACAGAGCATCGGCGTGAGCGTCAGCGAAATGACGCCTGACACCAGGATGGCCAGGCTCACGGTCACGGCGAACTCATGGAACAGCCGCCCGATCAACCCGCCCATGAACAGCAGCGGAATGAACACCGCCACCAGCGACGTGCTCATCGAGATCACCGTGAAGCCGATCTGCCGCGCCCCCTTAAAGGCCGCCTGCATCGGCGGGTCGCCCTGCTCAATGAAGCGGTGGATGTTCTCGATCACCACAATGGCATCGTCCACCACGAACCCGACGGAGATGGTGACGGCCATCAGGGAGAGGTTATCAATGCTGTAGTGGCACAAGTACATGAAGGCGAAGGTGCCGGACAGCGCCAGCGGCACGGTGATGCAGGCGATGAACGTCGGCCAGAACCGCCGCAGGAACAGGAAGATGACCAGCACCACCAGCGCGATGCTCAGCATCAGCGAGAATTGCACGTCGTGCACCGAGACGCGGATCGTCGTCGTCCGGTCGCTAACCTCGCGGATCTTCACGGAGGGGGGAATCCACCGTTTGAGCTGCGGCAGCACGGCGCGAATCCGGTCCACCGTCTCAATCACATTGGCATCCGACTGCTTGAAGATGATGACGAGCACGGCGCGATTGGTGCCGGACCAACCCGCTACCCGCGCGTTTTCGGTGCCGTCGATGGCCCGGCCCAGGGCGCTCAACCTGATCGGCGTGTTGCGCCGCTGCGCCAGAATGAGGTCCTGGTAACCCTTGCCTTCCAGCAATTGGTCGTTGCTGGTCAGCGTGTAGGAAAGCAGGTCGCCGTCAAAACTTCCCTTGGGCGAATCCACATTCACCTGGCTAAGCAGGGAACGCACATCTTCCAGGCTCAGACCCGTCGAGGCCAGCGCCCCCGGGTTGACCTGGACGCGCACCGCTGACTTGTCGGCGCCGCTGATAATGGCCTGGCTGACGCCTTCGACCTGGCTCAACCGCTGCCCGATGATGGAGTCGCCGTATTCAAAGACCTGCGTCGGGGGAAGGATGTCCGACTGCATCGCCAGGATCATGACGGGGGCATCGGCCGGGTTGATTTTACGATAGGTGGGCGGGTTCGGCAGGTTGATGGGCAGATCGCCGGCGGAGGCGTTGATGGCCGCCTGCACGTCGCGCGCCGCGCCGTCCACGTTCCGATTCAGGTCGAACTGAATGGTAACCGAGCAGCCGCCGAGGGTGCTGACGGAGGTGATTTCGGTGACGCCGGCAATCTGGGCCAGGCGGCGTTCCAGCGGCGCGGCCAAGGAGGAAGCCACCGTGGCCGGGTCGGCGCCGGGCAACGAGGCCGACACGCTGATCATCGGGAAGTCCACGCGCGGGATGGCCGCCACCGGCATGAAGTGATACGCGATGACGCCCGCCAGGAACAAGCCGATGGCCAGCAACGACGTGCCGACCGGCCGGCGAATGAATGGCGCGGAAACGTTCATGACGAATGAAATCCGTATGCGCTGGCGAACAGTGATATAGGAGCGCAGCCTTTAGGCTGCAGAAGCGTGCGAGGTGGTGCGGCGTCCAGCTTGCTCGGGCGCGTCGAGAATTCGGGAGTTCTGCAGCCTAAAGGCTGCGCTCCTGCCGCGCCCGGCGAATGACGATCCTCCTTCGTCGCTAACAGTTGCCTGTGCCGCGAGTTCATCGGTTTGCCCCTAGGGTGAAGGATTGGCCGCCGGAGAAAGCCCGGCGGACGCGCCGCTCGCTTCGTCTGTGGGCGGCAGTTGGGTGGCTGTGCGCCCGCGCCGGACCCAGCGCCCGAGCCGGTCCAGGTACAGATAGACGACCGGTGTGGTGTAGAGCGTGATAAGCTGGGACAGCAGCAAACCGCCGACGATGGAGATGCCCAGCGGGCGGCGCAGCTCGGAACCGGTGCCCCGTTCCAACGCCAGCGGCAGCGCGCCGAGCAGCGCCGCCATCGTGGTCATCATGATCGGTCGGAACCGCAGCAGGCAGGCTTGGTAAATGGACTTCACCGGCGGCAACCCCTCGGTGCGCTCGGCATCGAGGGCAAAGTCAATCATCATGATGGCGTTCTTCTGGACGATGCCGATCAGCAGGATGATGCCGATCAGCGCCACCAGCGAGAGGTTCTCCCCACACACCAGCAGGGCGAGCAACGCGCCCACGCCCGCCGAAGGCAGGCTCGACAGGATCGTGATGGGATGAACGTAGCTCTCATAGAGCACCCCCAGGACGATGTAGATCACAATGATGGCGGCCAGGATCAGGAACGGCTCGCTCTTGAGCGAGGATTGAAACTCCGCCGCGCTGCCGGAAAACGTCGCCACGACCGTATCCGGCAGGTTGATTTCCTTCTCCGCCATCTGAATCGCCTTCACGGCCTCGCCCAGCGAGCCGCCCGGCCGCAGGTTGAAGGAAAGCGTCACCGCCGGGAACTGGCCCTGGTGGACGATGGTCAGCGGCGCGGTGGCAACTTTCACCTTGGCAAAGGCGCCGAGCGGCACCATTTGGCCGGTGCTGGACTTGACGTAAATCCGGTTCAGGGACTCCGGCTTGAACTGGTACTGCGGCTCGACTTCGAGGATGACGCGGTATTGGTTGAGCTGGGTGTAAATGGTGGAGACCTGGCGCTGGCCGAAGGCGTCGTAGAGCGTGTCGTCAATGGCCTGCGTGAGCACGTTCAGGCGCGAGGCCTGCTCGCGGTCCACGTCCACGCTGACTTGCAAGCCGCCGGACTGCTGGTCCGAGGCAACATCCGTCAGCTCCGGCTTGTTGCGCAATACCGTCAGCAGCGTCGGCGCCCATTCCGACAACTCCACCACGTCGGCGTCCGTCAGCGTGTATTGATACTGGGTGCGGCTGATGCGGCTGTCAATCTGCACGTCCTGGGCCGCCTGCATGAAGAGGGAGATGCCTTCGACTGAGTCGGTGGCGGCGCGCAGGCGGTCAATGATCTGCCCGGCGCTGGCCGAGCGGCTGTCGCGCGGCTTGAGGTTGATGTAGAGGCGGCCTGAATTGACCGTGGCGTTCACGGTGCCGGCGCCGACGAAGGACGCCACGCTCACCACGTCCGGGTCACGCCGCACGATGTCGGCGATGGCGCGCTGGCGGGCGACCATCTCCTTGAATGAAATGGACTGCGCGGAGTCGGTGACGCCGACAATCAGGCCGGTGTCCTGCTGCGGCAGCAGGCCCTTGGGGATGATGACGTAGAGCCAGATGGTGGCAACCATGGTCACGACCGCCACCCCAAAGGTAAACGCCTGATGCCGTAGCACCCATTGCAGGCTGCGGTCATAGGCGTCCAGCAACCCCTGGAACATCCGGTCGGTGAGCAAATACAGGCGCCCGTGCCTGGTTTCGGCCTCCGATTTTAATAGCCGCGCGCACATCATGGGCGTGAGGGTCAGCGAAACCACCAGGGAGACCGCCACCGCCGCGCTCAGCGTGATGGCAAACTCCCGGAACAACCGGCCCACAATGCCCGTCATGAAGATCAACGGGATGAAGACCGCGATCAGGGAGAAGCTTAACGAGATGATCGTGAAGCCAATCTGCTTCGCCCCCTTGAGCGCCGCCGCCATGGGCGCTTCGCCCTTTTCGATGTAGCGCACGATGTTCTCAATCATCACAATCGCATCATCCACGACGAACCCCGTGGAGATGGTCAGGGCCATCAGCGAAAGGTTGTCCAGGCTGAAGCCCACCAGCTTCATGATGCCGAACGTCCCTATCACCGTCAGCGGCAAGGCCACGCTGGGAATCACCGTGGCCCAGAACTTCCGCAGGAAGACGAAGATCACCATGACCACGAGCACCACCGCCAGGACGAGCGTGAACTGGACATCCTGCACCGAGGCGCGAATGGTCGCCGTCCGGTCAGTGAGGATGGCGATCTTGACCGAGGGCGGAACCGTCGAGCGCAGCCTCGGCAACAGCGCCTTCACGCGGTTGGCGGTCTCGATGATGTTGGCGCCGGGCTGGCGTTGGATATCCACGATGACGGTGGGCTTGCCGTCCACCCAGCCCGCCATGCGGACATTCTCGACGTTGTCAATCACATCCCCCACGTCACGCAGGCGGACGGGCGCGCCGTTCCGGGAGGCGATGATGACCTCGCGGAACTCCGCCGCGGAGAAGATCTGGTCGTTGGCGTTGATGGCATAGGATTGGCGCAGGCCATCGAAGCTGCCTTTGGGGGCATTGACGTTGTTTTGCATCAACGCCAGCCGCACGTCCTCCAAACTAAGCCTCTGGGCCGCGAGGGCGGTCGGGTTGATGCGAACGCGGACGGCGGGCTTCTGGTTGCCCTCGATGGTCACCAGGCCAACGCCAGTCACTTCGCTGAGCTTTTGCGCGAGGACGGTGTCCGCCAGGTCGTTGACCTTCTCCAGCGGCAGCGTGTCGGAGGTGATTCGCAGCGTGAGAATCGGCGTGTCGGCGGGGTTGACTTTGCTGTAGGTGGGCGGGTTGGGCATTTTCGGCAACACGCCGTTGGCCGCGTTCATCGCTGCCTGTACGTCCTGCGCCGCGGCGTCGATGTCCCGATCCAGCACGAATTGCAGCGTAATGCTGGCGTTGCCGAAGGAACTGACCGAAGTCATCTGCGCCAGCCCGCTGATCTGGCCGAACTGCCGCTCCAGCGGGGTGGTCACCGAGGAGACCATCACGTCCGGGCTCGCCCCCGGGTATTGGGCGGTGACCTGGATGGTGGGAAAATCCACGGGCGGCAGCGACGAGATGGGCAAGAGGCTATAGCCCAGCATTCCCATCAGCAGCACGCCGGCCATGAGCAGCGACGTGGCGATCGGGCGTTGAATGAATGGCTCGGAAACGTTCAAATGCGGGGAGGGTTAGATGTCCTCAGCTCTTGGCCTTGCTTCGGCTTTCAGATTTTGAATTGTCTTCGGCCTTTGGCTTCTGGCTTGCGGGTTTGGCCGCCGCGTCCGCCATCTTAACGCGCGAGCCCTGCTGCAGCTTGTACTGGCCATCCACCACGACCCGCTCGCCGGGACGGAGCCCGTCCGCAATCACCGTCTCCCCTTGCCCGACCTGGGCCCCGCTTTGCGGGGCGACCTTCACCAGGCGGACCTGGACCGTCTGGTCATCCTTGATGACGAAGACGAAGGCCCCTTCCGGTCCGCGTTGGATGACCGCATCCGGCACCACGACGCTGCCCTTGCGGACGGTCAGCAGCAGACGGGCGTTCACAAACTGGCCTGGCCAGAGGCGCAGATCGGTGTTGGAAAACGTCGCCTTGAGCTTGATGGTGGCGGTGGTGAAGTCAATCTGGTTGTCAATCACGGCGACCTTGCCTTCGCCCAGGACGGTGGCGTTGTCCTGGCTGACCGCCACAACCGGCAGGTCCGGGCCCGATACCTGCGACTGCTCCTGTATGCCGGTCAGCGTCTGTTCGGGCAGGGTAAAGACGACGGAGATGGGCTTCAGTTGGGTAATGACCACCAGGCCATTGGGGTCGCTGGCATGAACAATGTTGCCCGCATCCACCTGCCGGATGCCGGTGCGCCCGTCAATGGGCGAGGTAATGGTGGTGTAGGCAAGCTGAACCTTGGCGCTCTCGATGGCCGCCTGGTCCGCGTTGACCGTCGCGACCAACTGGTCCACCAGCGACTTCTGCGTGTCGTATTGCTGCTGGGTGACGCCTTCATTGGCCAGCAAGTCGGCGTAGCGCTTCAGGTCCACCCGCGCGTTGGCAAGCTGCGCTTCGTCCTGCCCTTTCTTGGCCACGGTCTGCTCCAGCGCCGTGCGGTAAGGATCGGGGTCAATCTGCGCCAGCAAATCCCCCGCCTGCACGTCCTGCCCCTCGGTAAAGCCGATCTTTTGCACCTGCCCATCCACCCGGGCGTGGATGGTCACCGTGTTAAACGCCTGCACGGTGCCGATTCCCCCCAGGTAGATCGGCACATCCTTTTGGGCGACCGTGCCGGCGACGACCGGCACCGGCGGCAGCTCCAGCCGGCCGGCGCCCGGCCCCTTCTTTTCGACGCCCGCGGCGCGATGCCGTGCCAGCCATACCGCCCCTCCCACGATCAACAAGCACACCACCACGACCCCCGCCATCTTCCCGCTGGAGGACTTTGGTTTCGGGGCGTCACTGCCGGGCGGCGGCGGGCTGGCTTTCACGGGTTGGTCTGAAGGAGGCATAGTTCGTTGGTTGGTCATCTCGTCCATAGGTGGCATATCTTAAAGCGTGTTACGGGCTGTTGGTGGCGGGGCCGAACTTCTGGCGCAGGTGCTCGCGCCGCTCGCGCTCCAACTCCTCAAATTTCACCTTCTGCTCCGGCGTCAGCACCGCCAGCACCTGCTCGTGCAGGGTGGTGACGTTGGCGAAGACCTGGCTCGCCGTCTCCTTGCGAATGGCCTCCACCCGATGCATCCCCTGGTCAATCATCGGATCAATCTTCTGCGCCTGGTCCGGCGTCAGCGCAAGCCGGGACTGGAACCGGACGCGCAGGCGCGCCCCGATCTCCGCCGGTGGCAAGGGCGTGACCGGCATGCGCCGGCACACCTGCCACGCAATGAGCGCCCCGCTCCCGCCACCCGCCAGAAAGATCGCCAGCACATACACGCCGAGCTTCCATTTGCTGAGGGAGTTCATGGATTCAGGCTCATTTGGATATCGTAGTCGAGCAGAGCCGCTTCGTCACCACTCGTGTTGCCGCCGGATTGGGTAAGGCTCCAGGCGGCGCTCAATACCAGCACGAGGCTGGCGCCGAGCACCGCGCGGCGGAAGAACGCGAACAGGGAAACGGATTCGTCCTCCGTCCCCGCCGCGCGCCAATTGGCCAGCACCCGGGTCTCGAGGCCCAGCGGCGGCGCATGAGCGGCCTCCGGCGCCGCCTTCGCGGCGGCGTTAAGCAGGCGCTGGACTGTTTGGTCAGTTGGTTTCATCTTTGCGTCTTTGCGTGACTTTCTAAACCTTCTCCGCCATCAGCTTCTCGAAATGCTTGCGCAGTTTCCGGCGCGCCCGGAAGGCGCGCACTTTAATCACCGGCCCGTTCCAGCCGGTGATTTGCCGGACCTCGGCCACCGACCGGCCTTCGAGGTGCAGCAGCGTCAACACCAGCCGGTCGGCCGGGACAAGCTGCGCCAGCAGTTTCTCGACAATCTCCCGCGCCGCCAGGTTCTGCAGCGGCTCCAGCTCTTCCGGCCCGGCCGTCACCGCCTCCAGCGCCTGGGCCTGCTCCTCGCTCAAGTCCGCCCAGCGCAATTCCGGGCGCGCCTTCTCGGCCGCCAGTTGGTTGAGGCACGTGTTGATCGCGATGCGCGAGACCCAATGCTCCAGCGGCACAGCGCCGGAGAACCGGTCCAGGTTCGCGAACACTTTCATAAATACAGTCTGCACTAAATCTTCCTCGCTCGTGCGCCGCGGCAGGTGCGACCGCACCCGCCGGACCACCAGCGGATACAAATGCCGAAACAGCGCCCGCGCGGCATCCTCGTCCCGTCGGCGGACCCGTTCCACACAAGCCGCCACCTCGAAACTCGATTCAGGCATGTCGCTCACCGGCGCAACACTGCCATAATGAGTATTGACCGGCCAGACCGAGAATGGTTACCGACAAATCCCATATACGACCGGGTTTGGCCAAGGGTTGCCCAGATGCGGAGACGGCCGGAGAGCCGGAAAGCTGGACTTCGGGCATCAAACGCCGCTGGGTGGCATGTTTGGGGAGGGCAAAAAAGGCCTAAGAATTGGCAATTGGCGCGTAGCGAAACGGCACGAAACGGCAAGATTGATGCGAAGGTAGAAAGTGCTTTTGCCATGAACCCGAAACCGACAGTCAGTGTCCGCTGGTCGCGCGGCGAGCAGATTCTTCGCGATCCTTCCCAAAACAAGGACGTCGCTTTCACCCAGGCCGAGCGTCGGCGATTGGGCGTCGAGGGCCTCCTGCCTCCGGCCGTGCTCACCATCCAACAGCAGGTGGCGATGGAACTCGAGCATATCTTTTCCAAGCATGATCCCCTCGAACAATACATCGGCCTGATCGCCCTGCTGGACCGCAATGAAGTCCTCTTCTATCGGCTCCTGGTCGAGAACCTCGAATCCCTCACCCCGATCATCTACACCCCCACCGTCGGCCTCGCCTGCCAGCAATACAGTCACATCTATCGCCGCCCGCGCGGCTTGTTCCTTTGTCCCGGTGACTGCGGCCAAATCGCCCAGCGCCTGCGCAACTTCCGCCAGCGGGACATCCGCCTCATCGTCGTCACCGATAACGAACGCATCCTCGGCCTCGGCGATCAAGGCGCCGGCGGCATGGCCATTCCCATCGGAAAACTGGCGCTCTATGCGGCCGGGGCGGGCATTCACCCCTCGCTCACCCTGCCCATCAGTCTCGACGTCGGCACGGACAACAGCGCCCTGCTCGGCGACCCGTTTTACCTCGGCTACCGCGGACGCCGGCTGCGCGGCCCGGAATACGACGCCTTCGTCGAGGAATTTGTGCAGGCGGTGAAAACCGTTTTCCCGCGGGCGCTCCTGCAATGGGAAGATTTCAAGAAAGCCAACGCTTTCCGCCTGCTCGGACGCTATGCCGGCCGCCTCCCCAGCTTCAACGACGACATCCAGGGAACCTCCGCCGTCACCCTGGCCGGCATCCTGTCCGGCCTGCGCCTGACCGGCCGGCCTTTGCGCGAACAACGGTTCTTATTAGTCGGCTCCGGGGCCGCCGGAGTGGGGATTGGCCGGCTCCTGCGCACCGCCCTGCTCGACGAAGGCCTGACCGAAGCCGAAGCGCGCCAGCACCAGATCTTCATCGACTCCGGCGGCGTCGTCTGGGAAGGCCGTGCCGACCTCGAAACGCATAAACGCGAAGTGGCTCTGCGCAAAGACGAATTGGCCGCCGTCGGCTTGTCGAGTCCGCCGCCCGATTCGCTCGAAAAGATCATTCTCGCCGTCCGGCCCACCGTCCTCATCGGCACCACCGGCCAGCCGGGCGACTTTACCCCGGCCGCCATTCGCGCCATGGCCGACCACTGTGAGCGGCCACTCATCTTCCCGCTCAGCAACCCCACCAGCAAGGCCGAGTGCACCCCCTCCGAAGCCTTGCAACATTCGGATGGCCGCGCCCTGGTCGCCACCGGCTCGCCGTTCGACCCGGTCGTGTACAAAGGACACAAGCATATAATTGGCCAGTGCAATAATGCGTTCGTGTTCCCGGGCGTCGGCCTGGGCGCTCTGATCAGCGAGGCCAGCCGGATGACCGACTCCATGTTCCTTGCCGCCGCCCGCGCCCTGGCGAACTTCACCCGGTCGAACGACTCGACCGACGTCTCTTTGTATCCGCGTCTGCGCGAGTTGCGCGCCGTCAGCCAGCTCATCGCATTCAAAGTCGCCCAGACCGCCCGCGATGAAGGCTTTGGCCGAAGCCTGAACGATGAGGAGCTGAAGGCCGCGATTGAGGACTTCTGCTGGTTCCCCGACTACCCCGCGCCCGAAGCCTCTCCTCCCCAACCAACGCCTGACCCTGAATCTCCAGCCGCCTGACCCCACCCGGCACAATCAATAATCACCAATCACCAATCCCCAGTTAGCCCCGAGATGCAAAGTTCGGCCGCATTACCGAACGGCCTTGGCAGCGAAGCGATACATGTCTCCCCGATAGACCGCATTCTCCATCTCGACAATTATGTCCTTGCCGCAAAAAGACGCGCCTTCCACCCGAAAGGCCGGTATGGGTCGTTCCACTTGAAAAATGTTCAACCATTCGCCTTCCAGCACGACGGCGCTGAGCATCTGGTTGATCTCGGTCAATTGGATGCCGTAGTGCTTCTCGAACACTTCGTATAGCGATTGCTCCAGGTTGCGCCGCTGGATGTCGGGACAGAGATTCAACGAGATGTAGCGCGTCTCCTTCATCATCGGGATGCCATCGGCCAGGCGGAGGCGCTCGATTTCGCAAAACGGACCTTTCAGGGTGAAGCGGCGGCCGTTGATGGTTTGCGAATGATCTTCGTCGCGCAGGTGGAACCCGATGAGTTTGGTCGCCGGCTTTCGCCCGGCCTCGATCATGTTCCTGGTAAAACCGAAAATGCGATTGATGGCGCGGACGATGGGGAAGTTGCGCACGAACGTGCCCTTGCCTTTGATGCGCGTAACCCAACCCTCCTTTTCCAGCTCGTGGAGCACCTTGCGCGCGGTCGTGTTGCTGACCTGGTACTTCCCGATGATGTCGTTCTCCGAAGGCACCGGGGCGCCGGGCGGCAATTCGCCGCGTTGAATTGACCCGACGATCTTGCGGCGGATTTGAAAATATTTGGGCGGACTGTATTTGTCAGTGGCCATGGCGTCGCATCAGCCTTTCCGTTCGCTCATGGTTTCCAGTCGTGGCTGGCGGCCTTGACGCGCTGGTAGTTCGCATCCAGTTCCGGCTGGAGCAGAATCAGCGCGGCCAGGCGGCGGGCGATGTGGGTGACTTCGCGGGCTTCATCGGTGGTTAGCGCGCGGCCCAGCAAACGGTGCTCGCGGTAGCTCAGCCATTTCTTCAGCACCTGATAACCGCCGATGGTGTAGTCCCAGACCTTCTCCGGCACGTTTCGCCAATAGGCCGTGTTGTTGAGGTAAATGTCGTGTGTGGTCTTGCCCAGCAAGTCGAGCAAGGTCTTTTCGAGTTCTTCTTCCGTCCGATAGCCGCGCGTGAGCAGCTTGCCTTTGCCGGGCATGGTGACGCCTTCTTTGCCCGCGTGGCCCCAGCCGGCGGTGATACCGAAATCCGGCGAAGTAGTGGAGTGCAGTTCCGCCACTGCCTTCAACTCCGGTCGCAGCTTCCCGCCGGTCACGCCGGGGACGGGCATTTCCGTGTCCAGCAGCGCCGCCACCTGCCGGCCCAATTCCGCCGACGCAAGCAGCCCGGCCTTCGAAACGGGCAGCGGGATGCGCGGCCAGTCCTGCCGCACGCCGTCTGCATTCTCAGCGAGATACGCGGGAGCATAACCGATGGCCAGCGCGTGGAGCCAAATGAGTGCGGCGGTGTCCGCGTCAGCGTCGGGATTCTGGATGCCCAACTTGGCGAGATAAGCGCGGGCGGCGGGCGAAAGGTTGGCGGTGGTGGTGCCTCCGCCCGTCTCGTACGCGGGCGCGGCTTCTTCAAGAATGCTGCCGAACTCGCCGTTGCCGTCGTCTTTCCTGTTCGGCTTGGCGGGCGCGACGGCGCGGAGCCGGAAGGGGATGGCGACGGCGTTCGGGCGCAGCAAATGGTAATCGGGCAATGCGCTCGTCACGAAAACGGGCACTTGCTCATTCGGCCGTTCAGCGAACATCCGGGTCACAAAGAACTTGTTCCCCTTCCAATGCTGTGCTGCGAGCGCCGGGCGCGGCCTATTCCACAAGGGGCACGTGGTCGAGTGGTAAGCCCAACGGAGGTCAAAGGGGTAAAGAGCGTAATGGACAATATGAACGGCGCTGTAACGCTCGGTCTCCAACAATTTCTTTCGAGCGGCTTTGGCCACAAAGCACCCGCCGTCAGCCGTCGGCCCGGCCTCGGTCCGTTTGAGTTCATCCCATTCTATGGACTGGTCGAAGTAAGCAACCATCCTGCGCCCAAGCGTCTCCTGATCCATTGCCATTAAGGTCCCATGTCTCATTTCCTGGAGGCCGCTGATCGGAGCTTCTCCGGCCAGTTCGACGGCCTTGGGCCAGTTCAGGTAGTCCCCGGCCACGCGCGAGGGCCGGAACGAAAACCGATTTGCTTCGCTCGGCCTGGCGGCAACGTATTCCTTCGCAAACTTCGTGACCTTGAGGCTCTCCACCAAGTCTTCTCGCTTGGTTGTTCCCCAGAAATCGCGGTAACGAACCATCGGCGCTTTGCCATGGGCCGGCTTTCGGCAAAACAGCCCGATTGCGGTCCCTACTCGGATGCCTTCTCGGTTCGTATCCGTCGAGAAGACTGATGGGTCGGGCCTGCCCTCTGGCGTAAGCTTGCCGGTTTCCCGACTGTCACCGTTGAGGCAGTCGAACCAAAGCGTGTCAAACTCCTTCAGGAACCTCTGCCGCATCACCACGAATGAAGGATCAGACAGGTAGGAAAAGTTCGAGATCAAGCACACAATGCCCTGGCCCGTTCTCTCCGCGATCTTTCGTTCGGCGATTCGGAAGAAGCGCACGTAAAGGTCATCCAAGTTGAACTTCTTGATGCCCCAGTCGGCACTCAACCCTTGCTTGTATGGCTCCACTAAACCCTGCTCCTCTTCCGGGCTGATGCCGGCGTAAGCGTTGTAGGGCGGATTGCCGAGGATGACGAGAATCTTCTTTTCCTGCTTCACTTTGCCTGCGCCTACGCGCTCGGCTTCCAATTCCGGCCAGTTTTTCAGTTGTGGATTCGCGCCGGTGAAATCCCACCCTGTAAGCGAATTGGTCAGGAAAATGCCGGCGCGCTCGCCTTTGGCATCGTCCAGCGGCACGCCGAGGCTTTGCAGCAGGAGACCCATCTGCAAATGCGCCACAACAAACGGCGCGGGCATCAGCTCGAAGCCATAGACCCGATTCATCGCCGCCTCTTTGGCTTCCACGATGGACAGCACGCCTTCGCACTTCTCTTCCTGGATCGTCTGCACGATGCGGCGTATCACTTGGACGAGATACGCAGCGGTGCCGCAACAGAAATCGAGCACGAAGACGCGCGGGTCGGCAAGGCCGTCGGGAATGTCCAGTTCCTCCCGCAGCACCTTGTCCACCCGCTCAACCTGGTACTCCACAATCTCCGGCGGCGTGAACCACACGCCGAGCTCTTTACGGAGTTCAGGATCGAAGGCTTCAAGGAACGGCTCGTAGAAATACTGGACGGCGTGCGTCTCCAGGAACTTCTCGAAGAACACGGGCCGCTCCACGCGGTTGAGCGCGGCGGCGGTCCAGTCCAGCACTTCCACCAGGCCGAGCGGGCCGAGCTTGGTGGGCGTGGCGACCTGCTCGAAGAGGGCCTTG
>JADGNT010000415.1 GCA_017883345.1 Candidatus Solibacter sp.
CTCATAGCCGAGTGCGCGCACCGAACCGTGATTCCAGCCGCCACCCTGGCACATGCGCCGCAGCAGGAACCGACGGCCCTGATCGACGCGCCGCCGAATTGCGGCCGAGGGCCGGCAGCCCATCTCTTTTTCGAGCGCCAGAATGGCCAGGGACGTCGGTCCGACCCACGCCGCGGAGCCGGGGATCCAGGGCCAACCTGGGAATTCGGTGTCGGGCAGTTGGGGTGCGCCCAGCAGCCACCTGCGCAAACGGTACGCCGGGGAGGATTCTTCCCCGTCCGTATCCAATAGCCAGTCAATGGCACGCGCATGGACGGCGGTTCCGAGTTGGCCGGGCGGAAGCAGGGCCACCAGGGCAGTCACCCAGGTGCTCTCGTCGCATCCGGTTTGCGGAGGCCACCCTCCATCGGGCAACTGGGAAGCCCGCAGCCAGTCGAAGCCGCGGCGCGCCGGATCGAGCTCGCCAGAGGCCAACAAAGCCAGGATGGCGTACACCGTCGGCTCGGTCCAGGACGTTCCCCGAACGTAGGGCCAACCGCCATCCCGATTCTGTTTGGTGACTATAAGTTGGATCGACATTGTGATCTCGCGGCTGGCGAAAGCTTCCGAACTGCCCACTTCACGCCAGCCCTCCCTGCATGGAACACTAGCGTACTTGCCGGTGCCTGCGGCGGCGCGAGAGCAGGATGACGAGCGCTACGCCAGCACCCAGCCAGATCGCTCCTTGGATTGCAAGTTCCATTTGGTTCCTCCTTTCGTGGTTTTGGTCTCCCTCTTTCGGTTACCGCGTGTTCCTGCGCGACCGCCGGCGTTTCAAGAAGACCATCATGATGCCCCCGGCCACGATCCACATGCCTGCCTGCAGAATTGTTTCAGTCGTCATCGTCTTTGCGCTCCTTTGCTTGTCAATGTATCGTTTTCATCATTGGGAAGAGGTACTTGAACACTTGTAGGAGACCTGGCCCGGCCGCCACAATCAACATGGACGGCAAGATGAAGAAGAAGATCGGAAATACGAGTTTGGCGCCGACCTTGCCGGCGCGCTCTTCGGCATCCTGGCGGCGGCGCACGCGCATGAAATCGGAATGGGTGCGCAGGCTTTCCCCCATGCTGGTGCCGAAACGGTCGTTCTGAATCAGGATGGCTACCAGTTTGCGAAACTCGGCCTCGCCGGTGCGTTCGGCAAAGTTGCGCAGGGCCTCGCTGCGCCGTTTTCCATGGCGCATTTCGAGGGTGACCAGGGACATCTCATCGCCCAGTTCCGGATGGCTGGTGTAAAGTTCGTGGGCGACGTGCGAAATGGCCTGGTCCAGGCCTAAGCCGGCCTCGATCGACACCACCATCAGATCCAACGCGTCGGGCAGCGCGAGGCGCAGAACTTCCTGCCGCTTGGCGACCTTCTTTTCCAGGAAGAAGCGCGGCAGAATCCAGCCGGCGCCGATGCCGGTTGCCATGAGGCCGAGCTTGATCACCGGGTTGGACGGCATCCTGGCTTCGAGCGTGACGCAAAACACCAGCATCAGCAGAGTAATCACGATGCGCAGGCCATAGAAAACCGGCAGCGCGCTTTCCGAACGGAAACCGGCGCGGACCAGGTCGAGCTTCAGGCTGGCGACTTCGGTCTCCGAAGCGGGCACGCGCGACCCGATGCCTTGGAGGAACGTCACCAGGGTGCTGGTCTCGGGCTCGCCGCCGGCATCCACCAGGCGCTGGGATTCGCTGGTGATGACCGGCCGGCCCAACTGGCGCATGAATTTGCCGGGCTTGTAGACCAGACGGTAACCCACCCAGGTGAGGATGAGCATCAGCATCAGGAACGCGCAGGTGGCGAATACTACAGGATGAGCCATATCAGACCTTTATGTTGATGATCTTCTTGATGAAAAAATTGCCCAGAAGCTGCGCCACGATGGTGCCGCCAATCATATACTTGCCGTCGGAATCATTGGCCATCCCCTGCAGATAGCCGGGGGCCACTAAGAGCAGCCCAAGCATGGTGGCAATCGGCATCAGGGTGAGGATGGAGGCGGTTATCCGCCCGTGGGCGCTGCAGGCTCTGACCTGTCCCTTCAGGCGGAAACGTTCGCGGATGATGTAGGCCAGGCGCGACAGAATTTCGCTCAGGTTCCCGCCCGTCTGCTTCTGCAGCAGCACCGACGAGGTAAAGAATCGGACGTCGAGCAGCGGCACGCGCAGGACGAAATTGCGTAACGCGATATCGATGGGCGCACCCAGATTCTGCTCGTTGAAGAGCGCGCGGAACTCCTGCCCCAGCGGATCGTCCATCTCCTCGCCCAGCATTTCCAGGCTGATCGAGAAGGCGTGGCCGGCACGCATGGAACGGGCCAGGAAGTCCAGCGATTCGGGGAATTGCTCTTCCAGCGTGTTCAGCCTCTTCTTGCGCTTGGCGCGAACCACGAGATACGGGACAGATCCGAAGACGAGGGCCAAGGCGATGGCCGTGGTGGGGCCGTTGAACAGGAAGGGCACCAATAGGCCCAGGCCCAAGCCCGGGACCATCATCAGCACCATGGAGGTCAACAGCCGGCTGGACGACCAGCTCAGGCCGGCCTGCTGGATCATTTCGTCCGCATGCTTGGAAAACTGCATACTGGAGAGCAGGCGTTTGAGAGCCGAGGGCTTGCCGGACTCGATTTCCTTGAGCAGGTTGCTGACACTGACCACGTTTTCGCCGGAGGCCGTGTGCAGCATGCCCGCCACCTGGCTCTTTCGCCGGGCGTCGAAATACTTCATCGACACGCTGACTGCCAGCAGTATGAGTGCGAACACGACGACGAAGCAAACCACGGCGGTTAGCATTAGTTAATCTCCACCACCGTTTGAAACATCTGCGTGGGAAGGACGATACCGCACTGCTTGAGGCGGTCGTAGAACTTGGGGCGGATGCCGGTGGCGCGGAAACGGCCCTTCACCTTGCCGGCCTCGGTGATGCCGGTCTTCTCAAACAGGAAGATATCTTGCAGGGTGATCACGTCCTGCTCCATGCCGATGACTTCGGTGATGTGGGTGATGCGGCGCGCACCGTCGCTGAAGCGCGAGGTTTGCACGAACAGATCCACGGCGCTGGAGATCTGCTGGCGGACGGAGCGGATTCCCATGTTGGCGTTGGCCATGCCGACCATGACCTCCAGGCGGCCCAGGCCGTCGCGCGGGGTGTTGGCGTGGATCGTGGTGAGCGATCCATCATGACCCGTGTTCATGGCTTGCAACATATCCAGGGCTTCTTCCGAACGGACCTCGCCGACGATGATGCGGTCGGGCCGCATACGGAGGGCATTGATGACGAGTTGGCGAATGTGAATGGCGCCGGTGCCTTCCACGTTGGCCGGCCGGGTTTCCATGCGCGCCACGTGGGTCTGCTGGAGACGAAGTTCGGCGGCGTCCTCGATGGTCACGATGCGCTCGTCTTCGGGAATGTAGGAGGAGAGCGCGTTGAGCAGGGTGGTCTTACCGGAACCGGTACCGCCGCAAATCAGGATGTTGAGGCGCGCCTTGACGCAGCCCTTCAAGAGTTCCAGCATGCCCTCGGTCAGGGCCAGCTTGGCGACCAGATCCTCGCCTTTCAGGGCATGGCGGCCGAAGCGGCGGATGGAGAGCAGCGGGCCATCCACGGCGACCGGCGGAATGGCGGCGTTGACGCGCGAACCATCGGGCAGGCGCGCGTCCACCAGGGGCGACGATTCGTCGACGCGGCGTCCCACGCGGGAAACCACTTTTTCGATGATGCGCAGCAGGTGCGCGTCGTCTTTGAATTCCACCGGAGTGCGGTAGAGTTTGCCGCCGCGTTCCACGTAGACCAGGTGCGGCGTGGTGACCAGAATATCACTGATGGTGGGGTCTTGCAGCAGGGGTTCCAGGGGGCCGAGGCCGAAGACCTCATCGAGAATCTCCTCGATGACGCGGTCCTTTTCCACCAGGCTGAGAGGCGTCTTCTCTTCCTCCACCAGCTTGGCAACGGCGGCGCGGATTTCCGCCCGTACGCGTTCGCCGGCCATGGAAGACAGCGCTTCCAGATTGATACGGTCCAGCAGCTTGCGGTGCAGCGTGAACTTCAACTCCTGGTATTCGGGAGTGGAGCCCTCGCGCGTGAAGAGCCGATTTACCCAGCCGGTCTCCCGGCTTTCGCCGGACCTCGATCCGCTATCTATCATGGAAGCCATGGTGGTTTGCCTCTTATCCGAACAATGCGAAGCGTTTCTTGGCGTTAGTCGCCGATTTGTCCTCTTCGAGATTCGCCAACTTCAGGGCGAGCCTGGAAATCTGCTTCCCCAGCTCGGAACTGCGCGAGAGCATGCGGCCCTCCGCGTAGGTTTCGTATAACTCGGGATAGTCGTTGGCCACGGTGCAAAAGATCGGCGTTCCCAGCATCTTTTCGAGTTCGGCCGGCGTGATGTCCAGCCGCTTGGGGGCGCGGTTGAGAATCAGCTTGATACGGTTCTTGCCGTAACCGCTGTCAATCAGGGTCTGGATGATCTGCTTGGATTGGTGCAGCGCGGGGACTTCCAGGGTGGTGACCAGGCAGGCTTCATCGATTTCTTCGAGCGCCGCCATCCCCAGGTGGGTGAGGCTGCGTCCCAGATCGACCAGGGTCCAATCGTAGTGCGGGCGCGCAAAGCTGAGCACCTGCCGGATCTGCTCGTCCTTGGGCTGCTGCTTGGAGGCCAGGGCGAGCGGAGAGGAGACGATCTCCACACCGGGAATGCCGTTACTGACCAGCGCTTTCCAGTAATGAATGTCCAGGCGGTGCAGGTTGTTGACGGCGTCCAGAATGGAGTAGACGGACTTGGTTTTGGTGATGAAGGCGACCATGCCGGCGTCGAGATCCAGATCGGCCAGGAGGACTCGCTGATTCATGCGGCCCAGTTCGGCGGCCACGTGACAGATCAGCGTGGTGGCGCCGCAGCCGCCCTTGGCGGACATGAAGCCGAGGGATTTGCCTCCGCCTTTGGCACCCTCGCGCCGCCGGCTGCGCTCCATGCTGCGCCGTTCGAGCGACTTCTTGAGCGGTTCCTGCAACGGCGGGTAGAGGTATTCATTGATGCCGGCGCGCAGCGAGGAGAGGATGGCATCGGCCTCCGCGGTGGTATTGAGCGCGATGATCATGGGGTCGCCGGCGGCGGCCCGGATGGAGGCGACCAGACCCTCGAGCGGTTCCTTCCACCCGCTGATATCCACCAGCACCACGTCGGGCCGCATGCGCTCCAGACGGTCCAGGAAATTGCTGACATCGCCCACATCCTGGTGTTCGACGATGATGCGGAACGGAAGATCGGCGAGGGTCGCCTGCGCCTGCTCCCAGAGTTCCCGGTTTTCAATTGCCAG
>JADGNT010000416.1 GCA_017883345.1 Candidatus Solibacter sp.
GTTCCCCACGGCGGCCGCATAAATCGCCCCGTCGGGAGCCTGCGCCACCGCCGTCACTTCGCGTTTCGGCATCTGGTAGAGGACGAATCCCTCGCCCGCTGGCGTAACGCGCAGCACCAGGCCGCCAGGTTCGGTGCCCAGGATCAGGTTGCCCTTGGTGTCGATGGCGAGCGACCGTACGTGCGTCTCTTCGGTTTTGAAAAACACCGTGCCCTTGCCATCCGGGGTCACGCGGTGCAGTTCGCCCCGATCTCCCGTGGCGGCGAACAGATTGCCCGCCGAATCGAAGGCCAGCGCCCAGATGTACTTCGCTTTGGGATCGTAGAACACTTCCGGCTTGCCGTTGCCGGCGATGCGATAGATCTTGCCGTCGGGCGAAGTCGCCGCATACACGCGATCGCGGCTGTCGACCGCGATGGCGTGGATCTCCAGCGCGTCCAGATCGGCCAGCATCTTGCCCTTGCCGTCCGGCGGGATGCGGTACAGCTTGGCGCTGGTGCCGCCCCCGGCATACAAGTTGCCTTTGGAATCCTGGGCCAGCGCCCACAGGTAGGACGACGAGGTGTCGAACACTTCGCGCGATAGCGGCGCCAGGGTGAGCCGCCCGTCGCTG
Source organism: Candidatus Solibacter sp. (assembly GCA_017883345.1). GTDB lineage: Bacteria > Acidobacteriota > Terriglobia > Bryobacterales > Bryobacteraceae > Solibacter. Next base: position 614 of record JADGNT010000416.1, read on the forward strand.
CGCAGCGACAGGTTCTTGAGAATCCCCTTTTCGAAATCGGCGGCTTCGCCCTGCGTCCAGGTCCGAGTCTGGCCGGCAGACACAGCGCTGGACGCGGCCAGCAACAGAATGAGTGTTTTCATTTGACTGGTTTACTTAACTGGTTTACTTAACATGGATTCGCAGCGAGTAACTGCCGGTCACCATGTAATCGAAAGGAATGGAGGTCTGCTCCGACGCCGTCTCCGGCGTGGTCACCATGGCGCGGTTACTGGCGCGCCCCGCCTGAATCACATTGAGCACGCTGGATGGCATGCTGGGCATGGTCTTATCGTCGTAATAGGCGGTGGGACTGGCTTTCACCAGGGAAACGTACAGCCGGTTGTTGGTCCGCTCCTGATTGAGCAGCGAGACCGCCTGCGGCACATCGATGAAGCGGTTCATGAAGCCCGCCGCGTTCTGCATGCGGTTCAGCGTATCGGCATCGCTCAGCAGAATGCGGTGATCGCCCTTGGCCAGACCGGCGGGAATCTTCACGATGACTTCGCGCTGGATGGGCTCGCCGCGATAGGGGCGCACCGAAACTTTCACCGGCAGGTCGTCGCCGGCCTGCACTTCGGTATTGGCCACCCACCCGGTTTCGATGGCGGCCACACGGCGCTCCGGCAGCAGATCGAGGCTCAGGGTCACGCCCTTCACATCGGGCGTGTTCACGTTGTTCAGGTACAGGCGGTTGAACTTGTCGCCCAGCCATAGGGCCAGCGCCATGGGCGCGGGCATGGGCATATCGCCGGCCGCCTGCATGGTGGACAGGCCGATATTGCGCGGGCCGTTCATCTCCACCTTGCCGTTCAGCCGGTACGTGGCCTCATCGGCGAAATCGTTCAGATTCGAGATCGAGTTGTAGAGCATGAGCATCATCAGCGTGGGCGTCCACTTCTGGTGCACGAAGACGTTGAAGTGGAAACTCTTCTCGCTGAGCACCGCCTCTTTAGCGTCCAGCGAGCGCACGTTCAGGGTCACCGGAATCATCGGCGAAGTGGCCCCCAATTCGCCCATGATGCCGCTGTGGCGATCCTGCCGCAGCGCGCCGACAATTTCGGTGGCGTTGGCCATCTTGCTCGGTTGGAACTGGCTGGCCAGCGTGAGCACCACTTCGCTCTTGGCCAGCGGCATATCCACCGGCCCCAGGTTGAACAGCGGATGCCCGAAGGCCAGCACGCGCTTGCCATCGTTGTAGGTCACCGTGCCGAAGGCGCTGACCCCCATATCGCCATCCACCAGGACGGTGGCCACGCTCTCGCCCGGATTCAGTGCGTGCTCCCAACCGGCCACCGGCTTGCTGCCGTGCGTCAGCACGCCGCCCGAGCCCTGTACCGTGCGCAGGCCCATCTGCTGGAAGACGGAACTGAAGTCGCGCAGGGTATCTCCATTGATCCCCGAAAACACCAGGGGCGAATCGATCGGGACCAGCGATTCCAGGGGGTCCTGGGCGCCGCCCAATGCGCCGCCCTCGGCGCCGCCGGCCTGCGCGTTCTGCGCCACCGCCTTGCCGGGCGTGCGCGCCGCGGCCGGACGGGATTTGTCGCTGCCGTTGATTTCCAGCATCAGTTCGATCGGCGTGATGCCGCAGATGGCGTCCGGCGAGAACTGGCTGAGCCCGAGAGAAACCGCGCCAATCAGCTTTCCATCGATGTACACCGGGCTGCCGCTCATGCCCTTGGCGACGTTGGTGCGCGCCGCCTTGCCGCCCATCTTGCCCAGGATGATGTCCTGCTTGGGACCCCACATGTTCTTGGAAATCCCGACGATCTCCACCGGTACCGGCTCGGGCTCCGTGCCCTGGAATACGGTCCAGGCGGTGCCCTTCATGCCCTGCTTGACCTGGCTGAGGGGCATGATCTCCACCTTGCCGGATTTCGGACGGACGGGCGGCGTTTCGGCCGCGGAAGCGGGCAGCGAGGTGGCCGCTAAACCTATCAGGACCACGGCGATTCGGATGTTCATGGGGTCGACAACTCCAGTTGCCTTATTGTACTATGCGACACCTAAGGGTTCCGGCGCGTCTCCGCGCTTGACAGACGAAAGCATCTGTCCCACCTCCCGCCCCGCCCTCAATGCACCACCGGTACTCCAGGCTGCTTACGCTCCGCCAGCAAAAGCGAACGTGGCACAACCGGTTTGCCCGCAAACTGTAACGGCGGTCCGGTGTCCCTCATTCTCTCCAGTCCAGCCTGGCCGCCGAACAGGTTCTTCCGCCCATAGAGCGCCATGTCCAGCCGGTCATTCATGCCGAGTTTCTTGAATAGTTTGTACAAATAAACCTTCACCGTGCCTTCGGTAATTCCCAGTGAAAACGCAATTTCCTTGTTCTTGAAGCCTTGGGCCACCAGCGAGACAATCTGCCCCTGGCGCGGGGTCAGCGCAACCCGCGTCTGCGACAACACGCTCTCCAGCAGGTCGCTTTCAAAGCACAGCACGCCCCGGTGGACCTTGCGCAGAGCCGCCAGGAAATCATCGATCGATGTGTTGCCGGGAAGAATGCCGCGCACACCCAACTGCATCGCTTGAAAGGCGAACTCGCCCGCCAGTTCCTGGCCCCACAGGACGATCTGGCAGCGGCTGCCGGCAGACCGTATCTCGCGCAAATCCGACAGGCTGATTCCCGAGATCACATGAACCAGAAGCACGTCCGGCCGCGTGGATTTCAGACAGTCGAGGGTGCCGGATAGACTATCTCGACATGCCGCCAGTTCCAGATCCGCGTGGGTGAGGAAGACCGCGGCCAATCCTTGGGCAACAAACGGTTGCTGCGTGTAGAGCGCGATCCGAATTCGGTTATCTGATTCCACGGCCTTCTCCAGTCGTGGCCGTCCGATTGCACCGGCGGCTACTCATCTATCGGACGGACGTCCGCGGAGCTTTAGCGGTGGCCGCCCTAAAGCTGAAATCCAATCCAGCCGATGGTTTCCGTATGAGCTGCTCAAGAACGCTGACCGTGGTTTTCGTTTTGCTGCTGGTACGGCTTGCCGTCCGCGCGCAGAATCCGGCCGAATCCCCCCCCAACATCGTCTCTAAACTTACGGTGACAGTCGGCAAATCGCTGATGATCGACAGCCCGGTCAAGATCAAGCGGATCGCTGCCGCCAACAGCGATCTCATCGAAGCGGTCGCGATCGGTCCCAAGGAAGTGCTCATCAACGGGAAACTGCCCGGCGAGACTTCGCTGGTCGTCTGGCTGGAGGGCGACACCCGCCTCGCCTACGATCTCATCGTGCGGGCGAGCCCTCAACGTCTGAACGCCGCGCGGGAGCAGATTGCGCGCGACCTGCCCGGCGGCGAAGTGGACGTCACACTCGACAACGACACTGCCTTCGTGAGAGGCAGAGTGAAGGACGTGTTTGCCGCCGACCGCGTGATGGCGATCGCTTCCACGCTGGGCAAGACCATCAATCTGCTGCGCGTCGACATTCCCCCCGTCGAGCCCCAGATCCTGCTACAGGTGAGGTTCGCCAATGTGGATCGCTCCGCCAGTAGCGACCTTGGCCTCAACCTGGCGAGCACCGCGTTCAACCAAAGCACGGCGATCGGCACGGGTTCGCCGATCAGCCAGACTGGCGGGCCGCCGTTTTCGCTCAGCCAGGCACTCAATATTTTCCTTTTCCGCCGCGACCTCAACCTGGCGGCGGCGATCCACGCGCTGGAAGCCAAACGGCAACTGCAAATGCTGGCCGAGCCCAATCTGATGGTGATCAATAACACCCCGGCGCATTTTGTGGCGGGTGGGGAATTCCCGTTTCCCATGGTTCAGTCGGGGGCGGGTTCCAATTCGGTCACCATTGTCTTCAAAGAGTACGGCATCAAACTCGGTTTTCTGCCCGTGGTGACACCGCGCGGCACCATACGACTCCAGGTCTCGCCCGAGGTCAGTGCGTTGGACTACACCAATTCCGTCACCGTGGCGGGGACTACGGTTCCGGGCACCTCGACCCGAAGGGTGCAAACCGAGGTGGAGTTAGAGAGCGGGCAGAGCTTCGTGATTGCCGGGTTGCTGGACAGCCAGACCACCGAGAGTCTCTCCAAAATACCGGGCATCGGCAACATCCCGCTGTTGGGCAAGCTGTTTCAAAGTAGATCGGTCAGCCGCAACAACAGCGAACTGCTGGTGATCATCACGCCGGAAATCGTCCGCCCCATCGCCGATGGCCAGCCGGTTCCGGAACTCCAGTTTACGTCCCCGTTCCTGCCCCCCAATAGTCCGGGACAACCCCGCCAGCCGGGCATCGATAAGACCGGTCCGGTGCCGGTGCATCCACCCTCGGACAGCATGCCGGTCGAGCAACTGATCCAACTGCGGAAGGCCGCGCCGGCCGCTTCTTCCGGAGTGCCGGGCTCAACGGCGCCGCTGCCCGGCGGAGTTCCCCCACCCGAGGGACGCCCGTTCTGAGCTTGCCGCTTGGAACGATCCGGTGTTGCTGGCAGGGGCTCCGCTCGCTCTCTGTTGGAATGGGCCTGCGGCCCGCGAAACTTCATGAAAACCCGATGCTTAAGGGTGGGGCATGCTTCAGCTTGCCAGCCGGCCGGAGGCCGGCCAAGGAGTTTCTACATTTTGCTGGTAACTTTCATGGGCATCAGCCCCGCAGGGGCGCGAGAAAGTAGCCCATGGCGCGAGCCATGGGAACAAACGCGTACGGCAAGGAGCCCCGGAGGGGCGAAAGAACCCTTTCACGGGGATTCACC
>JADGNT010000417.1 GCA_017883345.1 Candidatus Solibacter sp.
GGCTCTGCCGCGCAGCGCGTGCACCTCTTGCGGGGTCAGATTGCGCCACTTGCCGATCGGCAGGCCGCCGATCCGGATCGGCCCGATGGCGACGCGCACCAGCTTGAGGACCTTGCTTTCCACCGCCTCCAGCATGCGCCGCACTTGCCGGTTGCGCCCCTCGGTGATGGTCATCTCCAAGAAGCTGTATTTCTCGCTGTCGCGCAGGCGCGTGACCAGCGCTGGGCGGGTCACTCCGTCGGCCAGTTCCACTCCCTGGCGCAAACGCTCGATCTGCTCGTCGCTCACCAGGGTCGACGCCTTGATCTGATACGTCTTTGGCACCTTGTGGTCGGGATTGGTCAGGCGTTCGGTGAAATCGGTATCGTTGGTCAGGATCAGCAGACCGCTGCTGTCCAGGTCCAGGCGTCCGACCGGTGAAATCCACGCGCCCACCTCCGGCACCAGGTCGTAAACCGTGGGACGGCCCTCGGGATCGCGATACGTCGTCAGGTAACCCTTGGGCTTGTAGAGCAGCACATACGTCTTGGTGGCCGAGCGCAACGGCTTGCCGTCCAGGGTGACGCGGTCGTTCTCCAGGTCGACCCAGTGGTCCGGATTTTGGACCACTTTTCCGTTGACTCGAACACGCCCCGCCCCAATCCAGCTTCGCGCGTCGGTTCGAGAGCCGGCGCCGGCCTTGGAAAACACTCGTTCCAAGGTCTTAATCTGTTTGTTGCCGGGCGGAGGTGTTTGTTTGGCCATGGTGAGGATAAGGGTACGGGTACGGATAAGGTAAAGAGTCCCAGTACTAATGTTACAGTAAGGGGGGGGAATAAACTGGAGTCGATTCTGATCCGGGGTGCCCGCCATCTGGTGACAGTTCGCGGCACTCGGGGACCTCGCCGCGGGCCTTCGCTCAACGAACTCAATGTGATCCAGGATGGCGCCATCCTGATTCGGGATGGCATCCTGGTGGAAGTGGGGCCCAGCCGGCGGGTGGAGAATCTGGCCCAGGCGCGGGACGCCATCGAGATCAACGCCGCCGGACGGGTAGTGATGCCCGGCTTCGTCGACGCCCACACGCACCTGGCTTTCCCGCCGGCCGGCATCGACGCGCCGGAGCCGGCCGCCGCCGTGCGCGCGCTGCACACGGTCACCGGTCAACGCCTGGAAGTTCGGACGCGCGCTTACCTCGAAGCCATGGCTCGACACGGTACTACCACGGTGGAGGTAAAGACCGGATGCGGACTCGATGAGGGCGCCGAAGCCAAGCTGCTGCGCATGCTCTGCGCGCTGCGCGGCGAGCCGATTGACCTGATCCCCAGCTTTCTTTTCCGCCTGCCCAGCGAACTCAATGGAGGGTCCAGGCACGCCACCGAATGGGTGGTGGCCAAACTGCTTCCCAAGATCCGCCGCCGCGGTGTGACCCACTTTGCCGATCTGGCGTGGGATTGCGACCCCGCCCTGCTACCCTGTTTCGATCTCTATCTGGAGGCGGCGCGCGAACTCGGGTTCGAGCGCAAGATTCATGCCGACGGAGCGAGCCCCGCCGCCGCCATTGCACTCGCCACACTGCACCATGTCGTCAGTATCGATCATTTGGAGCACGCCACCGCATCCGAGGTCCGGCAGATCGCCGAAGCGGGGATCATGACCACGCTCCTGCCCGGCACTTCCTTCAGCGGCGATGCCAAGGAAGCTCCCGCCCGCGCGCTGATCGACGCCGGCGCGGCGGTGGCGCTGGGCAGCAATTTCAATCCGCACCATGCTCCGGCGCTCAATATGCAGACGGTGGTTGCGCTGGCCTGCGGGCGGCTGGGAATGACCATCGAAGAGGCCATTTGCGCGGCTACCGTCAACGGCGCTCACGCGCTGGGCTGCGCCGAAAGGGTCGGATCTCTGGAGCCCGGCAAGGCCGCCGATCTGCTGGTTCTCAACGCCGGCCACTATCGGGATCTGGAACACAGCCTCGGCACCAACCTGGTACACCTCACCATGAAGCGCGGCAAGTTCATCTACAAAGAGGGGGAAGTTGCGCCTCTTCAAGCGGACATTTTCCTGCCACATCTGTAGAAACAACCGGCTGGCAGGCGGACCCAGAGGGTACCCCGCCTGCCCCACAAAATAAAAAAGCCGGGCGGCTGATCGCCGCCCGGCTGGTGCTTCTTTACTGGGTCAGGTTATCTCACGAACACCGAGATAGTGCCGCTTACGGTCTGGCCTCCAGGTCCGTATGCGGTCAAGGTGTACACCGAGTTGGTGATCGGCGTTATCGTGAAGCTGCCGTTGGCGGGCAGGGTCTGTGCCGGAACCTCGCTGCCGATCAGAACCACCGAAGTGGCGTTCTGCGTCGTCCAGGAGAGGACTACCGGGTTACCCGCCGCCGTCGAGGTCACCGGGTTGGCGGTGAACGACGTGATCCGCACCGCGCCTACGTTGAGCGTCGCGTTGGCCTGGATCTGGCCCGTCGCGTTGGTCGCCGTGAGGGTGTAGGTGGTAGTGACGGTCGGGCTGACGGTGGCGCAATCGTTGGCATTGAGATTGCTACCGATGCCCGGCGTGATCGAGATGCTGGTGGCGCCCGTCACCTGCCAGCACAGCTTGGAAGAGCTGCCGGCATCAATAGTGGATGGGGTTACCACGAACACCACGATTTGGGGAACCGAGCCGCTCGCCACCGTTATGGTGACGGGGGCGGTTACGGTCTTGCCGTCGCTGGAGGTGGCCGACAGCGTGTAGGTGGTCGTCTGCGCCGGCGACACCGTGGTGCTGCCGTTCAGAGTTACCGCGCCCACGCCGCTGATCGAAACCGTTGTCGCGCCGGTAGTGGTCCAACTGAGCGTCGATTGCTGACCCGGCTGAATGCTCAGCGGGCTGCCTTCGAAGCGGATGATCTGCGGATTGCCGGTGACTACCACACCCGTACCAACCGTGACCGTCGCCGTGGCCGTCACATTGCCCGAGGGGCCGACTGCCGTCAACGTGTAAGTGGTGGTGGTTGCCGGGGTCACCGTGGTGGAACCAGTGGCCGCGACGTTACCCACGCCGTTGTTGATCGAGACGCTGCTTGCGCCCTGAACCACCCAGGTCAATTGGGAGCTCTGGCCTGCCGAGATGCTGCTCGGGGTCGCGTCGAAGCGAACCACTAGCGCCGAGGTCGCAGTACCCATCGTCACGCTCGTCGTCGCCGAAGCGGACAAGCCGCCGGTATCGGTCACCGTCAACTTGAAGACATACGTCTGGCCGGCCGCGCCGGTGAACGTCGTCTTCGCCGCCGTCGGGGTAGCCAGATTCACCGCGGCGCCGCCCATCTGCGACCACTGGTAGGTGAGCGCGTCGCCTTCCGGATCGTACGAAGCCGAGCCGTCCAGCGTTACGGTTCCGGCTGCGACGCCAACCTGGTCCGGACCGGCGTTGGCCACTGGGGGCGAGTTGCCGATGCGCCGCGTCAGCAATTCGTAACGCACGCGCGGAATGTCCATCGGGACCGGGGACTTGGTCTTGCCGTATTCCTTCGGGTGGATGTAGTTGCCCACCTGGAAGCCGAAGACGATGCGTCCGCTACTCGCCACGTTGACGTAGCTTTCGTTCAAACCGGCTTCCGCCGTGAACGCGACGTGCTCGCTCAAAGGCTGGACCAGTCTTAACATCCCGCCCGCTGTGTCCTTGACGCCGGGGGCATGGCGCCGCAGGTATCCGATGTTGCCTTCCACATAGGCATTGCCCCAGGCGCCGACCAGCCCGTTCACGCCGGTCTGGTCGACCACGCGCGCGTAGGTCTGGAGGAACGATTGCGGCCCCAGTTGTACCTGGTTGAGGACCGCGAAGTTCTTGAAGCCCTTGGTGGTAAACAGGCCGATGCGCCCGCGGCTGAAAATGTAATCGAGCAGGAAAGCCGCCTGGCCCAAACCGCCGCCGGACTGGTAGTCCTTGAAGTTGAGGTACTTGAAACTGCCGAAAGCGCCGGCCTGCACGTTGCCCCAGCGGTTGACCAGACCGAGATCGAACTGGCCTTCCTGGCGGCCCGAGTAGTAACTGTACTCGCCCTGCGCCTGCACGGCGTGCGTGCCTTCGCCGCCGAACGGCGAGAAGAACGCGGCCCGTCCGTTGAAATTGAAGCTGCCGGTGCGTCCGCCGCCGAAAGTGGGTCCGATGTTCACGCCCACAATCGAGAACTTCTTATTGCGCTTCTGCCCTTCGTCCACCGCGCCGATGGCTTCGGTGTGCGCGATATCCTGCGTCTGCGAGGCGGTCAGCGGCTTGGGCATGCTGTTCAACTGATCTTTCAGCGCATTCTGCTGGTTGCGCAGATCGCCCACCTCGCCGCGCATTTTGTCGTTCTCACCCTGCAGGTTCTTCAACTGGGCCAGAATATCGTCCAGTTTGTCGAGCCTTTTGAGAATCTGCGCGCAGCATTCTTCCTGCTTCTTGGCCATGATGTCGAGCTTGTCGCCGATGGCCTTGATGATGTCGCCGATGCCGCCATCCTTGATGAGGCGGCCGCCGCCGTCGGTGAGGGCCAGGAAGACCCGGCGGTTCATGAACCGCCCTTCCTTGGTCTTGTTGTCCACTTCCGGGACGCGCTTGCCGTCACCCGCGGTGGTGATCTGGTTGTCGGCTACGCCGTACTTCACCAAAAACGCCTTGACGGCATCGGCTCGCTTCAGCGCGAGCTTTTCATTATATGCGGTCGAACCCACGTAATCCGTGTTACCGGTAACCTTCACACGGTAATCGCGATGCTGGCTCAATAGGTCCGCCAGCCGCAGCAGACTCGGGTACCCGTCCGAAAGAATCGAGGAATTGAATTCGAAATTGATCTCTTCCCAATCTTCCTTGGTTTGACCGCCCGTGTTCAGCCCCTGAGCAAACAGACTGGAGGCCAATAAGCCAATCGCGCCTACCGCTGCTAGTTTCTTCATTGTCTTGTAACTCTCCTCAGCGTTATCCGCATGTACGACAATATTGATGTTTTCCGACTCCGGCTGGCGCGACATTGCCTCTATCGCCACCGACCGGAGACTCCTACCCGAATCTCCACTAAAAACAGGATACACCTGAATATTCCGCCATCTACCACAAATCCGGGGCCTTAGTGCCGGGCACTGGGTGTTTCCAGTACACTACGCCCGCAAAAAATGTGAGAATATTCGAGTGAGGCTGCCGGACGGGCAGTCGCTCCCGGGGGTGCCCTCTGGGCCGCGGGAGAGGAAAGTCCGGTCTCCACAGGGCAACGTGCCGGCTAACGGCCGGGCGGGTTCGCAAGGGCTCGACGGAAAGTGCCACAGAAAATATACCGCCTCGCCGCAAGGTGGGGTAAGGGTGAAATGGTG
>JADGNT010000418.1 GCA_017883345.1 Candidatus Solibacter sp.
CCAATCCTCTACGCGCGCTGCGTCTCCTGCCACCGCGACACCGGCGTCGCCCCCTTCCCCCTCGTCACCTACGCCGCTGCCGCCAAACGCGCCCGCCTCATCGCCACCGTCACCGCCAAGCGATACATGCCGCCCTGGCTGCCCTCCGCCCCACGCTTCCAGCACGAGATGCGGCTCTCCGCCCCCGAGATCGCTCTCCTCGCCACCTGGGCCTCTTCCGGCGCGCCCGAAGGCAACCCGCGCGAGACGCCCCCGCCCCCCAAGTTCCCCGATGGCTGGCCGCTCGGCGCCCCCGATCTCGAAGCCGTCATGCCCACCCCCTTCGACATCCCCGCCGACGGCCCCGACCTCTATCGGTGCTTCGTCATCCCCGCCCCCGCCGACCACTGGGTCCGCGCCATCGACATCCGCCCCGGCAATGCCAAGGTGGTCCACCACGTCATCGTCTTCCAGGACACCACGCGCTCCGCCCGCAAGCGCGATACCGGCGCCGGCTACTCCTGCTTCGGAACCCCCGGCTTCCTGCCGGCGCGCGGACTCGGCGGCTGGACCCCCGGCGCCCTCCCCTTCCGCATGCCCGACGACATCCCGTCCCTCTTCCACGGCGCCGCCGATCTCGTCCTCCAGATCCACTACCACCCCACCGGCAAGCCCGAAACCGACCGCACCCGCCTCGCCCTCTACTTCACCCCCCATCCCCCCGCCCGCCGCCTGATGGACGTCCCGCTGGGCTCCAACCGCATCGATATCCCGCCCGGCGCCACCGCCTTCCAGGTGACCGACCACTTCACCATCCCCGTCGATGTCGACGCCATCGGCATCATCCCCCACGCCCACTACGTCTGCAAAACCATGTACGCCTACGCCATCCTCCCCGATGGCGCGCGCCGCACCCTGCTGCGCATTCCCGATTGGAATTTCAACTGGCAGCGCCAGTATCGCTACGCCGCCCCCATCCGCCTGCCCGAGGACACGCGCGTCGAAATGGAATTCACCTACGATAATTCCGCCGCCAATCCGCGTAATCCCAACCACCCGCCCGAGCGCATCACATGGGGACCCGCCACCACCGACGAAATGGCCGGATTGCACCTCGAAGTCGTCCCCGTGCGCGCCGCCGACGAGGACGAGCTGAGTCAGGCGCTTTGGGGCAAAATGATGCGCGCGCTCGGCGGCGGCATCTATCGCCCCGGCCGATAGGTGACCACCGGTTGCGCAAGTTTCTGTGTCTCCGCGGTGAATGGGCTTCCCTGCTATCGCCCGACCTTCTTCATCGCCTTGTGGATGGCGTCGAACACGCGATCCTCCACGCCGGGCGCGAACGGACCCGGCTGCCCGTAGTAGATCAGGTTGTCCACAGCTTCGTATCCGCCTTCGCGCAAGATCCGCTCCGACGGTATGTAACCCATCACCGCGTTCGAGTACCCGGCCACCATCAGAGGCTCGCCGAGGTACTCGCGTTTGGCGCGTAAATCGTAATCCACCACCACCTCGCCACCCAGCGCCACGAGCGTCAAGTCCTTGCCGAAGCGAACCGCTTGCACCGGGTACGACACTTCCCGAACCGGATGTCCGCTGTCCATCGCCTCGATCATCCGCCGTGCCCGCCGCACCAGCGAGCCCGACGCCTTGGGGTTCTTCAGGTCCGCCTCGTATTCCGCGCGCTGCCGCCGGGCGAATGGCAGGCTGGTCACTACGAAGGAGACGCGCAGCCGTCCGCCCACCGGCGAGAGCGCGCCCGCCAAAACGCGCCGCACCTCGCCGGCCAGCGCCTCGCCGTGCCGCTCGGCCAACACCAGCGTGTTGCGCGGATTCGGATTCTGATCGCCGCCGCACAACTCCATGAACAGGGCGGTGGCCCCGGGGTAATCGCTTTCCAGCCTCGCCTCCGCGAAGCCCGCGTAGTCGCCGGTGAGTTGATAGAAGTCTCCGCCCAGCGTGGTGTTGTGGCAGGCGTAGGCGAACAGGATGGCGCGCACGCGGCCGTCCGGCGCGGACACTTTCAAAACCGGGACCTCGTGGTCGCTGGGCCCGGACGGGTTGACCCCGATCTTGACGCCGTTGGCCGTGGGCTCGCGCCGGTTGATGGCGAACCCTACCTCCCCAAAACCGTAGGCCACCTCGGCCGGTGAAAGATCGGCGATCGCTTTGCCAATCACCGACACCAGATCGTCCACCAGGCGCGCCGCGTATTCGCGAAGTTTGGCCTCTTCGGCGGGCGGCCCGTCGAACATGGTCGCTAGCGCCGGCCAGACCACCGGCCCGGTGTGCGTGTGCGAAGAGTTCAGCAGCAGGCGCGCTCGTTCGATTCCAAACTGCCGCCGCACGCGCGCCGCCACCTGCCCGGACACCTCGGCCGGCAGACCCACCAGGTCCGTGGTCACGATCGCCACGCGTCCGCCCGACCCCGCTTCGATCGCCAGCGCCCGCGCCCACAGCGTCTGCCGCACGCCTTCGGAGGCATGATTCCGGCTGGCATACCCCGACATCCAGATCGGCCCCCGCGGCGTAATGTCCACCCGCGCCACACCGGCGCGCATTCCGGCCGCGCCCAGCGGAGCGGCAATCAGGGCCAACAGGAAAATGCTCTTCATGGTGCGCCCCCTCCTACGCCCGGACGATTGCCGGGTGGACCTTGCGCACCGCCGCTATGGCATCTGCCGTGTCCCGCTCCGTGTACTTGGGGTTCATCATCACGCCCGCAAAGCGGCTCAGAATATCGATCGTGCGCGCGCAGCACTCGCGGCCATAGCGGATGGATTTCCCCCGGTCGGAACTGAAGCTCGGCCAGCGCGGCGTCACCGTCACCTTCTGTTCGATCTCCGGCACAATCGGCAAAATCACCGAGCCGCCCGGACCCGCCACCGGGACGCCCTCCGCCTTCATCGCGTCCGCGTAACGCTGGCGCTCTTCCTTGGTGCGGAACCCCAGAAAAATTCCCGTGCCCAGTTCGCCGTCGGGATCCGGCAGATGCCGCCGATGCGCGTCCGGCAAGTCGCCAATCCCGCCATACACGCGGCGCGCGTTGCGCCGCACATCGCCGATGATCGTGTCCAGCTTGCGCAATTGCGCCAGCAGCACCCCGCCGGTGAATTCGTTCATCCGGTAATTCAGCCCCGGGATGAAGCCCAGCTTGCTCGGAAAGTCGCGCCGCACCGTCACATCGTGGAACCGGCAGGCTCGTTCGTACAAATAAGGATCGCTGGTCACCAGCGCACCGCCTTCTCCCGCCGTAATCGTCTTGCTCTGTTGCAGGCTGTAGATCCCGATGTCGCCCATCGACCCCAGCGGCTTCCCCTGGTAACTCGCACCCACGCTCTGGCTGCCATCCTCCAGAACTTTGAGCCGGTGTTTGCGCGCGATCCCGAGGATCGGGTCCATGTCGGCCGGATTGCCTTGCAGGTGCACCGCCATGATCACCTTGGTCTGCGGCGTGATCAGCGCTTCGATCGCCTTGGGGTCGATGTTGAAACTCTCGTCGATCTCGGCGAACACCGGCAGCCCGCCGGCCTGGATCACCGTGTTGTAGCACGAGTACCACGTCCATGCGGGCAGAATCACTTCGTCGCCCGGGCCCACTTCGAGCGCCGCCATCGCAACATGCAACGCGGCGGTTCCGGAAGTCACCGCCAGCGCATATTTGGTTTGCATGCGCGCGGCATACTCGTTCTCAAACAAGGCGACTTTCGACTTGTCCAGCGGGTTGCTGAAGCGGAACGGATTGCGGCTTTCCAGCACTTCCTCCAGTTGCCGCTGCTCCTTGCCGTCGTAGTATTGCGGCCCCCAATTGGCGCCGCCCAGCGGCTTGGCGCGCACCGGCGTGCCGCCATTTGCCGCCAGTTGCGGAGCGGCTTCCGCGCTCCCCATGACAGCCGCCGCCGCGGCTGCTAAGAAATCTCTGCGATCCACCATGTGAAGACCTCCTTCGTACACTCTCGCGTAGCGTAGCCTTTCAGGCTGCCATGCCCCCATTCATGGGGGCATTCTTCCTACTGAAACGGCATAATCATTAAAACCGCACGTTGTCCAATTCCATCCAGACACTCGAACCGGCCGTTCCCCCCAACTCGAAAAGCAGCGCTTACGCGTCCAGCTTGCTTTTGGTTTTCTCCGCGCTTATCTCTGCGATCTCCGCGTCTCTGCGTTGAAGCGCATGCTTCAAATTCCACGCACCCCTCAGTGCGTCATCGAGTAAACCACGTAGTTGATCCCGATCCGTATGCCCAGCGCCGAGAATCTTTCCGCGTACTGCGGATTGTCCGCGTGCTCCCACGAATCGCCCAGGTCCATGTTGTGGCAGATGGCGACAATCAAGCGGCCGTGGTCGTCGTAGATGCCGCGCCACGCAGCCTCGTATCCATCGTACTCGTAGGTTCGGCCGCTGCGGATGTACTGCGCGCCCGGAACCTGATACCGGTCGTCCAGGTCGTAAATCGTGTGGAAGATCGCGTCCTGGTTCTTGAGGTCCACAATCGGCCGGTCGGGAAACACGCGCCGCATGCTTTCCTGGAAGACCTCCCACTCCCGGGTGCCATGGAAATCGTCGCACATGAAAAACCCGCCGCGGTCGATGAATTCGCGAAGCGCCTTGGCCTGCGCATCGGTGAGCTGCCAGTGGCCCACCTCCACGGCATAGAGAAACGGCCAGTCGTAGGCATCGCCTTCATCCAGATTCACCGGCTGCTCCGCGCTACGGCTGTGGACCCGCGTCAGCCGCCGCATGGCCTCGGAGAAATGCCGGTCGGAGCGCGGATAGTCCGTGGTCCAACTGGAATATCCCTGCGTCCAGTCGCCGCCGCGGAAGCGCCCCCTCCCGAAGCCGCGTCCGCCGTACATGGCCGGCGGGTACATCAGGCGCCCGAACGCCCACTCGGCCTTATCCTGATAATCGGGCGGCAGGGGAAAATCGTTATACTCGTTTCCGGGGTACTGGCGGAACGGCCGTTGAGCCACCAGAGACGTCAGGACCAAGAGCGTACCCGCCACCACCCGCCATCCTGCACTTTTGTGAATCATCCGCTCGCGCCTTCCGTGAGCATACCACCGCTGGAGAGTCTCCGCCCCGCCTACCGCAACGCCGCGAAATCCCGCGCGTCCCTACTCCATTCCCCAGCCCGCCGCAAGGTCTCCATCACGCCCTCCGGATCCCCCGCCACGCTCCACATCGCGCGATGCTTCTCGTCCATGAATCGCTCATCCACGCAGCGGTTCAACAGCTCGATGCACGGATCGAAAAATCCGTTGACGTTCACCAGCACCACCGGACCGAAGTAGAGCCCCAGCCGCTTCCACGCGATCGCTTCAAAAAG
>JADGNT010000419.1 GCA_017883345.1 Candidatus Solibacter sp.
AACCTGCTCAATCACACCAACCCGGGACCGATTGTCGGCAACATCACCTCGCCGTATTTCGGCTTTGCGAACCAGATTGCAGGCGGACAGAACGGCGAAGGATTCTACGAAACGGCCAACAATCGCCGGCTGGAATCGCAGATCAAGTTCACGTTTTAGTGTCTTCCCTGTAAATTCCTTCGTGTTAAGTGCCCCGAATAGCCCTGAGTGGCGACGCGGTCAGACGAGGGCTACCACATCCTTGGAGCGCTCGGACTTCAGGTAGGCGTTGGGATCGTGATAGAGAGCACCCTCGGGAAGCCACTCCATCAGCGGTCCGAGATCCTGGCGCACTATATTTTTGTAGAACTGGGGAAGCACGCTGCTCTCCTGCTCGAAATAGGGCGGGAATTGCGGGTCGGTGTCCAGGCGATCGCGAATCTCCCGGTGGTACCTGGCCCTTCCGAAGCCCTCCGTCGAAACCGCGCGCACCACGTTCAGCCAACGCGCGGTCACCCCTTGCGTCGCCAGGAAGCGGCGGAAGATCGTGCGCGTCGAGAAGGAATACCGGGTCAGGTCGATGATGTGGTCGTAGAGCGTCTGCCAGGAATAGTTTGCCGGCTTGACGTTCATGGCGCCGTTATTGTTGAGGAAGTGGAATGGGAAGGGCAGCACGCGGTTGGATCGCTGGTAATCCAGGTTGAGCGGCGCGGCCCGGCCGAATGCGGAGAGCAGCGAATAGGCCGGAAAGGCCCCCGGGGTCATGTCCAGGAATCGCTTGGTGAGTTCAAAAGGATCGGGCCCTTCGTCGGTATCGAGTCCCAGCACGAAGTTGGTTTGGATGTAGGGTATGTACCGCAGGATCAGATTGACGTGTTCGGACACCTGGCGAACTTTGGCCATCCCGAGCAGCGCGCCGGTCTTCGATTTTTCCCCCAGGGCGAACCAGGATTCAATGCCGGGCAGGACGCCTTTGAACGAATTGCGTTTGAGCCGTTTGAGGTGCGGTTCGGAAAGCAGGGACAGACTGCTTTCGGCGACGAAGTCGATGCTGCCGGGAGGAACGGCGTCCTCGATCATGTCCAGGTACTGGTCGAAGCGAACTCCAAAATTGGGATCGTGCCAGGCTACCAGGGGCCGTTTGAACCTGGTCAGCAGGAACCGTAGATCCTCGCGGAGTACCTCGAAGTCCATGGGTTGGTAGGGCACCGTGGCATCGATACAAAACGCGCAAGTGTACGGGCATCCCATGCTGCCGAGCATGGGAACCATCTTGAGGAGGGGCGCTTTCCTGAGCGTAGAGTCGATAAACTGCCAACGCTCGCGTACCCCGGGGAGGGTTCTGGGCTGCTGGGCGGCCGCGAGGTGGACGCCCGCGGGCCGGTGTTGCGAGCAGTCCCGCAAGACGTCACGGAGCGTACCCTTATCCGCGAAGCCCAGCACATAGTCGAAGTAACGCGCGGCGTCTTCCGGGTAACAGCGGGCGTGCGGTCCCCCGATGACGGTGATCGCCCCTCTGCCACGGAAGAGATTACTCAGGGCGTACGCCGTGTGCGCGGCCTCGGTGAACGCGCCGATGAAGACCACGTCGACGTTGTCAGGCAACTCCGTCAGCAGATCTTCAAAGCCGGTGTAACAAACGAAGGTAACCTCATGTCCCTCCTCTTGGCACCAGACCCCAATGACCTGGGGCATGATACTGGCGAGGCTGGCGTTCATTATGCGTGCGTATAAAGCCCGGGTAGGACCCTTGGAAACGATGTCGATAATCCCGATCCGCAGCCTTTTCATGAACCCTCCATGGTAGCGTGCAATCCTTCCGCCTGGCGCCTTACGATACGTGACCCAGTCCTGGCGCATACCTACCGCTGTGGCGTCGCCGGGCTAAACCCACCTTGCCGTTGACTACCATGGCCTGCCAGCCGGGTTTGCTGAGTTGGCCCCAGTATACACCTCGAAACAGCCGGCGTCTCGGCGCCGATTTCATTTTGTCGAGCCTCGTTAAAAATGTCCCCATGCTTACCTCGTTAAGAATGTCCCCTTTCTGTGTATTCCTTTGGTCGGTGCTGGCGAAAGTTGGGGCTGGTTCGCCGCATGCTATCGTGAAAGATAGTGTCTTCGCCACTCAATTTCCATCTGGCACAATATGATGGGCCGCTCGACCTGCTGCTGGATTTGATCCGTAAGCAGCAAATCGACATTAAGGACATCCCCATCGCCACCATCACGTCTCAATACCTTGAATACATGGAAAAAGCGCGCGAAATGGACATCGATCTGGGCGCCGAATTCGTCTACATGGCGGCCACCCTGATCCACATCAAGTCCAAAATGCTGCTGCCGCGCGACCCGGCGCTGGCGGAGGAAGGCGACACCTCGGACGATCCCCGCCAGGAGTTGGTGGACCGATTGCTAGAGCACGAGCGCTTCAAGAACGCCGCCGAGATGCTACAGCAAAAGCGCATGATCGAGGAAAACGTCTGGAGCAACCCGCAGATCAAGTCTTTCGTGTCGGAAGACGACGATCCGGGCCTGGCGATCACTCTCTTCGACCTGGTGAAGGCGTTCGGCGAGATGCTGGATCGGGTCAAGAACCGCCCGGTGTACGAAGTGGAATCGGCCGATGTCACGGTGGCGGACATGATGCGCTACCTGCGCGACCAGTTCCTGCAAGTGGGCCCGGACCAGCCGGTTTTCATCATGCGTGTGTTCGAATTGCAGCGCACGCGGCGCGCCATGATCGCCCTGTTTCTGGCCGTGCTGGAAATGGTGCGCATGCAAGCCGTGGTCGTGACCCAAAAGGATTTATTCGGCGAAATCGCCCTCCAGCGGCATGGCAGCTTCGACCAGGTATTCGCCAGCGAGCAGCCCATGGCCGCGATCGACAAAGACTACATCTGATACCAAGCATGGAAGAACTGGAAACATCCCCGCGGGGCGTAAGCCCGGAACCTGAACCGGCGCCGCCGGTAGATGCCACTAGCGCCGATACTTCGGAGGCGGAGACGCCGGTAGCGGAAGAACCCGCGCCCGAAACGCCCGCCGAAGACGCTCAGCCAGAGCCCACCCTCTCGGTGGATGAGCTGATGGCCACGAGCGAGGTCCCGTTCGACGACACGCCCGCCCCTGTCTCCCAGGAAGACTCGCAAATTAGAGCCATTCTCGAAGCTATCGTCTATGTGGCCGAGGAACCGCTCACCCTGGCGCAGATCGCCGCGTCCCTGCAACAGCCCCCGGAGCGCATACAGGACCTGCTCGACCAGTTGATCGCGGAATTCGACCAGCCAGGCCACGGCGTCTCCATCCGCGAAGTGGCCGGCGGCTACAAGATGGCCACCAAGCCGGAACATCACGAGGCGGTGCGCAATTTCGTCAAGAGCCTCAAGGCGCCGTTGAAGCTCTCGCTTCCGGCGCTGGAAACCCTGGCCGTGATCGCGTACAAGCAGCCCGCCACGGGCCCTGAGATCATGGAGATCCGCGGCGTGCAGGGCGGCGGCGTGCTCAAGACACTGCTGGACCGCAAACTGATCGCCGTCGCCGGGCGCAAAAACGTCATCGGCAAGCCGATGCTGTACAAGACGACCAAGGAGTTCCTGATCCAGTTCGGCCTGAAGGACCTGAGCGAGTTGCCCTCGCTCAAGGAATTCGAAGAGATCCGCCGCATGGCCTTCTCGGACAGCGAAGCGCCGGCGGAAACAGTCGAAGCCGCAGCCGCGGAATCCCAAGCCGAACCCCCGGCAGCCGAACCCACCTTCGAAGCGCCCGCCGTGGAGGCGGTCCCAGAAACGCCCGAAGCCACGCCCGAATCCGCGCCAGTCGCACCGTCCGCGGAACCCGCGCCCAACGAGGAGAACTAGTGCCCGAAGAACGTCTACAGAAGATCCTCTCCCAAGCCGGGGTCGCCTCGCGGCGTCAGGCCGAGAAGATCATGCTGGAGGGCAGAGTCACGGTGAACGGCACGGTCGTCACCGAGCTCGGCAGCAAAGCGAATCTGGAAACCGACCATATCAAAGTGGACGGCAAACTGATCCGCGCCCCCAAGAATCGGATTTACATCATCCTGAACAAGCCGAACAACACCATGACCACGGTGAGCGATCCCGAAGGCCGCGCCACGGTCATGGATCTGCTCCGCGGAGTCAAGGAGCGGGTGTACCCCGTGGGGCGCCTGGACTACCACAGCGAAGGCCTGCTGCTGTTGACCAACGACGGAGACATGGCCAACGCCATCATGTCCGCCCACTCCCACCTGCCCAAGACTTACGTGGTGAAAGTTACCGGTCTATTGACCGGCGACCAGGAACAGCAGTTTCGCGACGGCATTCCCCTGATGGGGCGCCGCACCCTGCCCGCGGGGCTGCGGCTGGTCCGCAACGCCGCCAACCCCTGGTATGAGATCAAGCTGACCGAAGGGCGCAACAACCAGATCCGCCTGATGTTCAAGCATCTGGGCAAGCTGGTGGAGAAACTCAAGCGCGTGCGTATCGGCCCGCTCGAATTGGGGTCGCTGAAACCCGGAGCATTCCGCTATCTGACCGAAGACGAGGTGGAAAAGCTGCAGCGCGCCATCCAGCGCTCCAGCGACTCCAAAGCCGTATGAACCAGATTCCGGAGATCCTCCGCAACGCCCGCACCATCGCCGTGGTCGGCCTGTCGGGAAAGCGCTTCCGCCCCAGTTATGGCGTGGCCGAGTACATGCAGCGCTCTGGCTACCGCATCATTCCGGTGAATCCGCTGGAGAAGCAGGTGCTGGGTGAAACCAGTTACCCGGATCTGGATGCCGTCCCCGAAGCCATCGATATCGTGGATATTTTCCGCCGCTCGGAATTCGTGCCGGAGATCGTGGAAGCGGCGATTCGCAAGGGCGCGAAGGTGATCTGGATGCAGGAAGGCGTAGTCCACGAAGACGCCGCGCGGCGCGCCACGGAAGCGGGCCTCACGGTGGTGATGGACCGCTGCATTTTGAAGGATCACCGCAGGCTGGGATTGGCGTAAACCGCTCCCTCGGAACGCGAGAAAAAACCAAAGGGCCGCCGATGAACGCCGATGAACGCAGATGAAAACCAGGAATGCTTATCGGCGTTTATCGGCGTTCATCGGCGGCTCATAATGATTTTTTCACAGCTTCTCACGGTCGCGGCTCCAACCCGAGCCACGACCGTAGGGGGGTAATTACTTACTGCACCGTCAGACTGGCCGTCTTACTTACGCCGCCGGCAGTCGCCGTGAACGTGACGACGCCCGGAAAGCGACTCGTCGTAATCGTGAACACCGCCGAAGTCTGCCCTTGCGGAATGATCGCGAAGTTCGGCGACACCGCCGCCGTGAG
>JADGNT010000420.1 GCA_017883345.1 Candidatus Solibacter sp.
GAGCAACGCGATCAGGCCCAGGGCTTTGATCAGGCGGCCTTCATCGCGGCCCAGCAGGCGGCGGCTCGTGAAACTGCCGATGCCGCTCGACACCAGCATGGAGAAGATCACCACGGTGAGCGCGTACGTCGGGTGTCCCAGGAAAAGCACGAACTTCTGAATCAGGCCGACCTCGATCAGAATGTAGCCCGCGCCGATGAACAGAAAGTAGACCAGGAAGCCGCGCACGCCGCGGTGGCTGGGCAGGCGGGCGCCCAGCACCAGGGGCGGCGCCAGCAGAATCAGCAGGGTGGCCACCAGGCTGATGGCCATCAGGGTGAACAGCAGGGGCACGGCCTTGTTGACCTTGCGGTCGGCGGCCTCGGCGCCGCCTTGCATGAAGGCCCACAGGTCGCGGGGCTGCACGGTGTAGAAGAAGAACGGGCGGTCGTCGGTGACGGGTGTGATGTCGAAGGTGTAATTGCGTTCGTAGGCGGCGGGATTGGGGCTGAGCAGCAGATCGCGGAACTGGTTGGGCAGTTGGCTGCCGGGATAGTAGATGGGCTGCTGCACGCCGGCGGCGAAGATGGCGCGGGCGCGCGCGATATCCGCGGGCGGAAACGGCTGGCGCGCAATCAGCACGGTGTCCAGCGCGCCGAAGCCCTGGGTGGAACCCTGGCGCGAGACGATGACGTGACGCCACGGCTCTTTTTCGCCGATCTGGCCCAGCGCGTCGATGGCCAGCGAGATCAGACGCAGGGATTCGCGCGGCGGATCGAAGCCCCATCGGGTGATGGCGAGCACGCCATCGTCGGTCAGGTGCAGCAGATAATCGCGGAAGGCGTCGCTGGTGTAGAGGTTGTTTTCGGAGAGGGCGAACGCGCCGGCGGCAGTGGCGGCCCAGGTATCGACTAAGGTGGCTTGCACCACTTGGTATTTCTCGTCGCTGCGGCGCACGAAGCTGCGGCCGTCCTCCACGAAAAGGTGAACCTCGGGGCGCAAATAGAGGCCGTTGCTGAGCCCGGCGAAGCGATCGCGCATGATGGTGTCGGCGATGATGCCGTTGATTTCGACGGCGGTGACATCGGTGCTGCCGCTATAGAGGGCGCGGGCCACATCCCACCCGCCGCCGGGTCCGACGATCAGGGTTTTGGCGCCGGGGCGGATGGCATAGGGGAGCGCGGGGCCTTGCAGGGTGAGGTCGCGGCGGTCGTCAGGGGTGAGGTTGGCGAGATCGAATTTCGCGATGGAGGTGGCGGCGTCGGCATCGATGACGATGTTGTGGCTGCCATCGGCCTGACGGACGATGCCGATGCGCGAAAGATCGTTCCACGTGGTGAAGATCTCATTGGCGATTGCCTGCCCCTTGGCGTGGCGGATGGTCAGCACGGGGTGCTTGTGGTTGTAGACCAGGAAGGCGACCAGGGCGAGAGCCAGGGCGACGCTGCCGGCGCGCCCGCTGACCGACCCCGCCAGGCTGTGCCAGATGGCGGCGGCGGCGGCGAAGGTGACGGCGGCGGCGATCACCGTGTCCGGACCGCCCACCAGCTTGAGCAACGGCAAAAGGAGAAGGCATCCAGCGGCGGCGCCGGCGAGGTCGAAGAAGTAGACCCGGTTGACCTGCTGGATGGTCTCGCCGATGGCCAGCGAGACGATGGCGCCGGCGGTGAAGAAGGGCAGGGCGGTGGTGAAGTAGACCAGGGCCAGGTCCCAATTGGAGAGATTGTCTCCCTGAGCGAGGAGGACGGCAAGCGCCAGGATGACGAGCAGGCTATTGACGGCGCTGAGACGCCCCAGGCGGGTGAACAGCGGGGCCTTCCAAGTGGCCACCACATAGGAAAACACGCCGCCCAGTCCCAATCCGAAGAGCGCGATGGAGATGGCGAGGAAGGCGAAGTGGTAGTAGAACACCACCGAGAAAATACGCGTGAGGGCGAGTTCCAACAGCAGGGTCGCCATGGTGGTGAGAGCGACGCACAGGTAGACCTCACGCGATTGAGCGGAGTGTGGTTTCACGGATGTCAACTTTAATGGTAGTGGGTGGCGGCGAACCCGCGCTACTACTGAATGAAGATCAGCACGGAATTGCTAGTCGAATTGCCGAACGCGAGGCTCACGTAGACGTTGCCTTTGGGCGCATTGTCTGGAATCGTCACATTAACCTGGTACAGGCCCGCGTAGGTCGGGGTGAGACCGGCGAACGACGGGATGGCGGTGGGGCTGCCGACGCCGCCGCCAAACGTGACCACCGGCGTGGATGTCAGGCGGGCAAACGGTTCGACCGAGGGTGCGGGTTGCCCGGTCGCGACATAGGGGCTGGTCGGTCCCAACCCGATGGCCCAAAGCGTCAGTGAGTCGCCCGCTTTGGCCGGGTGAGTGGTCACGCCTGGCCAGGACCCAGTGGGCATGGGCCGGCTGTAATCCGGGAAGGTGATAACGCCGTACAGACCGAGACCAACGAGCAGTCGCGGCGCGCGTGAAGCGATGTCCACCGTTACCAGATTGCTGACCTGTCCGTCCTGCCGCTTGACTTGAACCAGCGACGTTCCAATGGGCGCATCGGTGGGAATCTGACAGGCGATCTGACCGTAGAGGGTGTAATACAGCGGCAGCGGCTGGCCGTTGAAGAGGACTTGCGTATCGCTGAGCTGGGTCGAGAGGGGCGGCGCACCGGCTTGCACGAAATCCTTGGCGGACAACTGCTGCCCTTTGACGACCGCAATATCGCCTGGAGCCACCGGGTCGCCGGGAACGAACGTCGCGTTGTCTTGCACGCCCTGGAAATCCACTACGGGCGGTCCGGCGCTGATCACTTCCAGTTCCACCTTCACCGTAAGGCTGGTGGTATCGCCGAGCGCGCCCGCGTAGGCGGCGGCATTCGAAGTGAAGGTGATGCCGTCCTGGTAGATTCCAGGCGCCAGCGTCTTGGCATTGATCGTGACCAGAACCCCATCGGGTATCAAGCCGCCGCCCGGGTATGGCGCGGCGGTGATCCAGGCGGCGCCGGACGTCTTCGCGTCCTGCACATGCAGCGTTCCCTGCCCCAAATTGGCGAGCGAGATGGCGGTGGTGTAGACCGGCGCGCCTTGCGCCAGGCGGACGCGGAGACGGTCGACGGACGCTTGGGCAATCGGCTGCGTGGTCACGCGCATGGTGACCTGGATGGTCTGGTTGTCCGGGGTGAAGCTGGAACCCGAGGTGGTGATGGTGGCGGGGTAGGTTCCCTGCCCCATGCCGGCGGTGGGCGCGAAGTGGACCCGATAAGGATACGAGAAGCGGAAGCTGCCGGTGCCGTCGAGCGCGAGCGAGAGCCACGGGCCGCCATCGTTGGTTTTGACCGTGGCGCCGAGCTGGCCGTTGGTGGAGAAGCCCAGATCGCGGGTGGCGCCGGGAGCGACGTAGACATCCAGGCTGGAGGGTACGGCGCCGCCGATCTGTACCGTGACGGTGATGGTCTGGGGCGCGTCGACGGCGTTGGGGTCGCTCACCGTGACGATGCCGGTGGCGGTTCCAGCGGGCAGCGCGGAGGTGTTCAAGGTGAACTGGAGCGGGATGCAGAGACCGCTCCGACCGCTCTGCGACGAGCAGGCGCGCTGCGCGCCGGCGGGAGAGGGAACAATCCAAGGCACGGATGAAGAAGGGGTGCTCAGGTTGAGCGTACCGTCGGCAGCGTTATACGCCTCCACGGTCTGTGCGCTGCCGTTGGCGCCCTGGGCGATGGAGACTGGCCCGACGGTGGACGATACCAGGCGCAACCGGGGAGCGGCGCTGAGACCCGCCGCGCAAAGAAAACCCGCCGCAGCCAGCGCCGCGGCGCCTTTATGGATCAGACCCACTCGAGGGCTCCCTTCTTATACGCCCAGATGTAACCGACGGCCAGAATGACCAGGAACACCGCCACTTCGGCTACGCCAAACCATTGTAACTGGCGGTATCGGACGGCCCAGGGGAATAAGAAGACGGTCTCAACGTCGAAGATTACAAAGAGGATGGCGATGATGTAGAAACGGACGGTGTAGCGTCCGCGGGAATCCGACGCGGCTTTGATGCCGCATTCGTAGGCCTCCAGTTTGACCGCGAAGGGCGCCGAAGGGCGGATCAGTTTCGCAGCCATAATGACGACCACCGGAAAGCAAATCGCAATTGCCAAAAAAATGAAAATCGGGATGTAGCCGCTTGGCATGGCAACACTATAACACGCGTTCGACACGGTGCCCGTATCCACTGTAGAGCGGGCGTTTCGCCTGCCATGCCGGTATTCGTACCGGCATTCTTCGAAGCACGTCGGCAAGGACGCCGACGTGGCAACCGGGGGTACCCTCTGGGTCGCCCTCTGGGTCTGGTCGCTCCACGGATGCGGCACGATGATCGGTCGGGAGTAGATACCGCACACTATTTGCCCCGCACTACAATAGAATGCAGGTATGGACTCACTCAACGGCAAGTACGCCATCGTCACCGGCGGCACCCGCGGTATCGGCCGCGCCATCGCCGAACGCCTGCTGCACGATGGCGCCGCCGTCGCCATCTGCGGGCGCACCCAGGCATCGGTCGACCGGGCCGTTGCCGGAATGCAGCCTTTCGGCAGAATCTTCGGAACGGCAGCCGATATCAGCCAGGTGGAAGGCGCCCGCGCGCTCTTCGCCGCCGTCGACGCCGAGTTCGGCGGACTCGACATCCTGGTCAATAACGCCGGTCAGGCCCGCTTCAAAAAAGTGGGGGAGATGACGCCCGAGGAATGGCACCTCAACATCGATCTCAATCTCAACGGGGCATTCTACTGCGCCCACGAGGCGCTGGCCCGTTTCGCCACCCGCGGCGGCGGATTCATCGTCAACATCTCCAGCCTCGCCGCGCGCAACGCCTTCAGCGGCGGCGCCGCGTATAACGCGTCGAAATTCGGCCTCAACGGTTTTACCGAGGCGTTAATGCTCGATCACCGCCACGACAACGTGCGCGTCAGTTCCATCATGCCGGGCAGCGTCGATACCGAATTCTCCGGTACTCCGGGGAAACCCCGACCCGCCGACACCAGTTGGATGATTGCCCCCGAGGACATCGCCGAAGCCGTATCGATGGTGTTGCGGATGCCGGCTCGCACCATGGTCAGCCGTGTCGAAATTCGCCCTTCGCGCCCCGCAAAGTGACGATTCGGAAACTGAATTCCGGTAGTTACATTACATTACGCTGCGCATCTCGCAACTGGCATTCAACGTGCTAGGTCGGTAATTGTGAAGGGGGAACGACAAATGGGGCGCCTGAACCAACAACTCAATCCGGCGCAGACCGGGCTTGAGGCTGAAAAGCTGGACACGGATCTGCACA
>JADGNT010000421.1 GCA_017883345.1 Candidatus Solibacter sp.
CTCCCGGATTCGCCGCCGCCGTCTGCCAGGTGATGCGCGTGCGTTCCCGGACGGAATCGATGAGCAGCGCAACCGCCTTGCGTTCCGGACCGGTCAGGTCAGCCGGCGCCACCACCGTGGCATGCGTCAGGTCACTGGCGGCGAGGGCCGGCACGATCGAAAGAAGAAGGAAGGCGAATCTTCTGGTCACGGATGCTAATATAGCGCGCCTGGCAGAATCCGCCCCGTTTTCGTCGTGTGCCCCAAAACGGTTAAGCACCCGTTGTCAAGCGGCGCAAGGCGTCGTAGAGTGGGTTACGTGAAGAAGATGCGCCAAACGGCGGGGACCTGGTTCGCCTTGGCATTCGCCGCCTCCACCATGCCGGCGACGGCCGCCGTGCATATCTGGGACAAATAGGAAGTGACCTTGACCAGTATCCGCTCCTGGGCGAACCCCTATACCGATGTGACGGTTTGGGTGGATCTTACAGGTCCCAACTTCAAGAAGCGCGTTTACGGGTTCTGGGACGGCGGGCAGACCTTTCGGGTGCGGATTCTGGCCACCGCACCGGGACCCTGGACCTGGCGAAGCGGCTCCAATCCTCCCGACCAGGGCCTTGCGGGGAAGACCGCGTCTCTCGTGGCGGTCGACTGGACCGAGGCGGAGAAGCTGAAGAACCCCCTGCGACGCGGGTTCTTGCGAGCCACGGCCAATCATCACGCTCTGGAGCTGGCGAATGGCACGCCCTTCTTCGTTATCGGCGACACCTGGTACGCCACCGGCGCCAATCGCTTTAAATGGTACGACGACGACCGGAAGCGCCCCCTCGGACCGCCGGCAGGGTTCAAAGACTACGTCCGTATGCGGGCCCGGCGCCACCGCGGGGATCCCGGCCGGGAGGTAATTAGTTACCTCTATTCAACAAGACTCTTCGACCCGATAATAGGACCATGAAACCCGTCCAGGTGTTCCATGTCATTCCGTCACTGCCCGCTCCGCTCGAAGGACTTCGCCAGTTGGCGTACAACCTGCGTTGGGCTTGGGACCACGATACCATCGAACTGTTTCGACGCCTCGATAGCGACCTCTGGGAATCCACCGGGCACAATCCGGTTCTGATGCTGGGTTCGATCGACCAGGCGGAACTCGAGGCCGCGGCCAAGGATGAAGCGTTCCTGGCGCATCTGGACCGGACGCTCAAGGAACTCGATGCCTATCTGACCAGCCCATCCACATGGTTCCATCGGACTTATGGCACCCCCGAAGCCATGCTAGTGGCCTATTTCTCGGCGGAGTTCGGCTTGACCGAGTGCCTGTCGGTTTTCGCCGGAGGCCTCGGCGTGCTCGCCGGCGATCACCTGAAAGGGGCCAGCGATCTCGGCGTGCCTTTGGTGGGCGTCGGCCTGCTTTACCAGCAGGGTTATTTCAAACAGTACCTGAATCCGGCGGGTTGGCAACAGGAAACCTACGAAGATAACGACTTTCGCAACCTCCCGCTGAGCCTCGAACTACAGCCGGACGGGCGTCCCTTGACCATCGAAGTCGCCTACGACGGACGTGCCGTGACCGTCCAAATCTGGAGGGTGCGCGTGGGCCGGGTCAATCTCTTCCTGCTCGATACCAATGTGGCCGCCAATCGCCCGGAAGATCGCGACATCACCGATCAGCTCTACGGCGGCGATCTGGAAACGCGCCTGAAACAGGAGATCCTCCTCGGCATCGGCGGACATCGCGCGTTGGAGGCGCTTGGCCTCGCGCCCACGGTCTATCACATGAACGAGGGCCATTCTGCTTTCCTCGCGGTGGAGTGGGTTCGCCGGCTGATGGAGCAGCAGAAGCTCTCCTTTGCCGAGGCGCGCGAGGTGGCATCGGCCGGCCTGATCTTCACCACCCACACTTCCGTGCCGGCGGGCCACGACTACTTCCCGCCGGCTTTGCTCGATCGTTACCTCGGCGACTACATTCGCCGCCTGGGACTGGCTCCCGCGGACTTCTACGGGTTGGGACGCCTGCACCCGGAACGTCAGGATGAGGACTTCTGCATGACGGTGCTTGCCCTGCGCACGGCGTCCGCCAGCAACGGCGTCAGCAAACTTCACGGCGAGGTCAGCCGCGGCATGTGGAAGGCCATCTGGCCGGGCGTGCCGGAGGATGAGATCCCCATCGGTCACGTGACCAACGGGGTGCATTTTCGCTCCTGGATTTCGTACGAGATGAATCAGCTATACGACCGGTATCTCGGGCCGAAATGGCGCGAGGAACACGCCGATCCTAATCTGTGGCGGCGCGCGGAGAGTATTCCGGCCGAGGAGCTATGGCGCACCCACGAGCGGCGCAGGGAACGGCTGGTGGCGTTCGCCAGGCGCCGCCTGCGTATCCAGCTTCTGCGCCGCGGCGCGCCCCAATCGGAAATCGACGCCGCCGACGAAGTGCTCGACCCCGATGCCCTGACCATCGGCTTTGCACGCCGCTTTGCCACCTACAAGCGCGCCACGCTGCTGCTGCGCGACGTCGAGCGCCTGCGGCAGATTCTCAACCAGCCGGGCCGGCCGGTGCAGATCGTCTTTGCCGGCAAAGCCCATCCTCGCGACGATGCCGGCAAGGCGCTGATCCAGCAGGTCGTCAAGCTCGCCCAGCAGAAAGAGTTCCGCCGCCGCCTGGTCTTCCTGGAAGACTACGACATGGCCGTGGCCCGATACCTCGTGCAGGGCTCCGACATCTGGCTCAATACGCCGCTTCGGCCCCAGGAGGCCAGCGGCACCAGCGGCATGAAGGTGCTGCCCAACGGCGGTCTGAATCTCAGTATTCTCGACGGCTGGTGGGACGAGGCCTGGCAGGACGCCGCCGCGCAAAAGCGCTTCATCGGCTGGGCCATCGGAAACGGCGAGAGCTACACCAACCGCGACGATCAGGACCAGGTGGAATCGGCGGCGCTCTACGCCTTGCTGGAGCGGGACATCGTCCCTGGCTTCTATGAGCGCAGCGCCGACGGGCTGCCCCGCCGCTGGATCGCCCAGATGAAGAGCTCCATTTCCACCTTGTGCCCGGCGTTCAACATGCAGCGCATGGTCAAACAGTATGCCGCGGATTCCTACGTGATGGCCGATGAAAAGTACCAGCAACTCACGGCGAATCAGGCAGCGCGGGCCAGCGCGCTGGCGGCGTGGACCGCCCACGTTCAGGCGCACTGGAAGGAAGTTCGTGTCGAATCGGTGGATTCTTTGACTCACACGCTGCTTCCGGTCGGCAGCCGTCTCCAGGTGCGGGCGCGCCTTCAGCTTGGCGCACTGACCCCGGATCAGGTCGCCGTCGAACTCTACGTGGGCAGACTCGACGCCGACGGCGAGTTGACCGGCGCTTACGCAATTCCCATGCAGCCCGCCGGTGAGGCCACCGGCGGCGTATGGACTTTCGAGGCCGTCACGGTGCCGTGCCCCAGAAGCGGGCTCCACGGCTATACCGTGCGGATCACGCCTTTCCATCCGGACGCACCGAAAGCTTTCCTGCCCGGAGTGATCACCTGGGCGGATGCCGGTGGGTAGGGTGGGGCAGCCAATCCTGGCTGCAGCCGGTTTTCAGCCGGCGTTTGCCGAGTGCGAAGGCTTGCGCATCGCCCGAAAGAGCCGCCTAAAAGGCGGCTGCAGGCAAGATTGCCCGCCCCCCAAAATCCTGAAACAGATAGCTGGCTCTCTTTTGCCGTCTTTGGCCTATAATCATCTTGAAGCGCAGCGCTATCGAGTGACGCCATGCATGTACCGGCAACGATACGCCTGACCGGCGGCCTGATGTTCCTTGCCGCGATCGCCGCGCCTTTGACGGGCGGCGACCCGTTCTCCCCGCTACGCGAGCAGATGGTCCGGCAGATTGAGGACCGCGGCGTACGCAATCCCGATATCTTGCGCGTGATGCGCGCCACTCCCCGGCACCTGTTCCTTCCTGGGGATCTACAGTCCGGGGCCTACCAGGATCGGCCCCTGCCGATCGGCTACGATGCCACCATTTCGCAGCCGTACATTGTGGCGCTGATGACGGAACTCTTGGAACCCGCGAAATCACATCGGGTGCTCGAAATCGGCACCGGCTCGGGCTATCAGGCGGCTGTGCTGGCGCAACTCGTAGACCACGTCTACACCATCGAAATCGTCCCGGCGCTGGCCCAGTCGGCGCAGCAGACTTTGCGCCGCCTGGGATATTCCAACGTCACGGTTCGCCAGGGAGACGGATACCGGGGATGGCCTGAGGAAGCGCCGTTCCCGCGCATCATTTTGACCGCGTCGCCGCCGGAAATTCCGCAGACTCTCGTCGACCAGTTGGCTCGCGGAGGCCGCCTGGTCGCGCCCGTGGGGCGCATGGGCAGCCAGGAACTGGTGCTGATTGAAAAAAAGGCGGACGGCTCGCTCCGCCGCCGAAGCGTGGGTCCGGTGGCCTTTGTGCCGATGAAGCCGGGGGGCCGTTAGCCGGCTCCATCCGCCTATCTGCGGTTCGCGCTCTGCTCTTCTTCGGCGCGAACTTCATCTTCGGCTTGCAGCCAGTCGTCCATCTCCGAGCCCGATTCATTGCCTTGCAGGACGTAGAGTTCGTAGGCTCGCATCCGGATACGTTCTTCCAGGGGAAACTGCGCCGTGGGGTCGGCGACCGCTTCTACGCGCGGAGGGTGTGCCATGACAATCCTCCTCCTGCCTTACGGTACATCCAATCCGCCCGCCTTACAAGGAGCAGGCGCCAAAGTCGCCAAAGTGGCAGGGTGATCCCAGTGCCAGAATTTTGCCAGTGAACCCGTGCGTTTCCAACCCCACTGCCGGAATTTTGCCAGTGAGCCCGAGCGTCTCGGCCGGATCGAGCATCAACTACTCGATGTCCGCGGCCAATCACGATGCGTCCGGTTGCCCTGCGAACACGTTCCAGGGCCTCAACATGCGCCAACGGCTGGACAAGAGGGCTGCCGGCGGCCTGGACGACTCGCACTCCAGGTCAAACGGCCCTCCGCATGCCCCATAACAACCGAGAGGAGAATCGGGATGGCTTCTTTTAGAAACGCCGGGAGAGTTCCTCTTCGAGGGCCGCGCCGTTCAGCGGCGCATTGCCGCAGGCTTTACCCAGGGCGTTGCCAGATCCGAGCGCTGAGAGACGGCGGCACGGCAAAACGGATGGTGCCGGTCGGTTCCAGCGGGTCACAGCCATTGTGGAAAGTAAAGAAGTCCATGAAGCGCCGGTTCCACTTCGCGCCGTCCCGGATGAACATCGGCTCCAGCACGCTGGCGGTCAGGTAATCGCATAACTCCATGATGCGATGAGTGCGCCAATAGATCGGTCCCTCAGCGATG
>JADGNT010000422.1 GCA_017883345.1 Candidatus Solibacter sp.
TTGATTCCCTCCACCGTAAAGTCACGGGGCCTCTTGGCGTTGTCGAAGATCTTGGCGCGCTTCACTTCGTCGTCTTCATAGATCCAGCGCGCAATCTCCTGAAGAACGAGCGCGCGCCCAGGGCTTCTACTTTTCGGGCATGAGCGCGGGCGTCGCGTTGTCGCCGCCACTGGTAACGCTGGGGCTGCTGCACTGGGGCTGGCGACTCACCTTTCTTGCCTTGAGCGCGCTCGGGGTCGTTTGGGGGATTCTCTGGTTTGTTTGGTACCGGGACAACCCCGCGGACCACCGCTCGGTGACGGCGGGCGAACTGAAATTGCTATGCGGCGCAGGCCCGGCGTCGGAACCGGTTGCCGTAGACTGGCGTAGGCTGCTTCGCTCGCACAACTTGTGGGCCATTCTGCTGATGTACTTGAGTTACGGATACACCGGCTACATTTACATCACCTGGTTTCCGAGTTACCTGATGGACGCCCGCCACCTTACTCCGGCGCTGACCGGCATGCTGGCGATGGCCCCCGGCGTCCTGGGAATGCTCGCCAAACCGTTGGGCGGATGGATGAGCGACCGTCTCACCGCAACCCGCGGGGTCGTCTTCGGACGCCGGGCGGTCGGCATGTTCGGTTTCGGCCTCGCGGCGCTGGCGGTAGTCCCGGGGTTATATGTTGCGAATCCTTATCTGGCGGTCTTCTTTCTAGGTCTCGCCGACGGCGCCGCGGCTCTGGCCCACGGAGTCTGCTTCGCCGTTTGCATCGATACGGGAATGAAGCGGGCGGGCACCATCTCCGGGCTTATGTTGACCATGGGAAGTTTGGGCGGGGCCGCGTCGGCGCTCGCGTTCGGATGGTTTCTGCAGTTCACCGGGTCCTGGACGGCGCCGTTCCTCATCGGCATGGCAGCCAACGCGGCGGGCGCGCTCCTGTGGCTCAAGATTAACCCGAAGGAACAACTCGTATGAAAACAGAACATTTCTACTTTGCTGGGAATAGAACATTTCTACTTTGCCTTGACAGGTTCCGATGACGGCTGGCCCCGCGCGATCCCGCGTGTTACACTCACTGGCCGAAGGGGGGCCTATCATGATGGCGCCTCAAAGCATTTCCGTCTATCTGAACAACGCGCTGAAACCGACGCCGGAGTTGGTGGAACTCAATGGCGAGGCCACGCTGCCGGATGTAATCCGGGACATGCCGGAAGAAGTCACCGGCCACTTTGTCGCCCTGGACCCCACGGTCGCCCATGACATTGAGGCGGCCTGGAAACGCGTCATGATCCTGAACGCGACCCACGTCCTCTACACGTTTACCTACGACCCCGCGGCAGGATCGTTCTCGGCCCACAAACGGTAGCGACGGGAGAAACCCGGGGACAGACCGGCGCCCAAAGGGCACCCGCCACGCGTCGCAAAAGACGCACCTTGGGACAGGCAGGTCAGTCCCCGAGGGCGAAGATGTGTTAACTTTCTCCTGATGGACATTCACACGGTATTGGTGCTGTCGGCCGACCTCGCCGACGCCGATTTGAAACTCCTGGCGCAATTGCCTCCCGAAACCAACATCGCGGTGGGCAATTCGGTGGAGGCGTTAGAGCGGCTGGCGGCGGACGCCACGGTGATCTTGAGCTGGTCGCTGGCCGGCCAGTTGCTGCGCGACGTGTTCGCTATGTGTCCCAAGGTGCACTGGGTGCATTCGCGCTCGGCCGGCCTGGATGGGGTGCTGTTCCCGGATCTGGCGGAGAGCCCGGTGCCCTTGACCAACGGGCGCGGCGTCTTCAGCCAAACGCTGGGCGAGTTTGCCCTGGGCGCGATTCTGTACTTCGCCAAGGATTTCCGGCGTATGAACCGCAACCAGGAGGCCGGCCGTTGGGAGCCGTTCGATATCGTCGCAATCGCCGGGCAGACGGTGGGCATCCTGGGCTACGGCGATATCGGCCGCGCGGTCGCCACGCGGGTACGCGCCATGGGCATGCGTGTCCTGGCGGTCAAACGCCACGGGCCGTCCTTGGACAACGTGGACCCGCTGGTGCACCAGATCTTCCCGCCGGGCGGCCGTATGGAAATGCTGGCTCAGTCGGATTACATCGTGGCCGCCGCGCCGCTGACACCCGAGACTCTCGGCATGATCGGCGAGGCCGAATTTCAGGCGATGAAGCCCAACGCGGTGGTGATTAACCTGGGCCGCGGCCCAGTGATCGACGAAGCCGCACTCGTGCGCGCGCTGGCAGAAAAGCGCATCAAGGGCGCCGCGCTGGACGTCTTCGACACCGAACCGCTGCCGGACGGCCACGCCTTCTACAGCCTGGAAAACGTTCTGCTCTCCCCGCACTGCGCCGACCACACCCCCGATTGGACCGAGCAGGCCATGCGCTTCTTCCTGGCCCAGTTCGAGCGCTTCGCGGAGGGTAAGCCGCTGGAGAACGTGGTGGACAAGCGGCAGGGGTATTGAGCATCCGTAGAGCGACCAGACCCAGAGGGCACCCCGGTTGCAACGCCGGCGTCCGTGCCGGCGTTCTTCAAAGAATGCCGGTACGAATACCGGTATGGCAGCCTGGAAGGCTACGCTACGGTTCAGAACGTCAGCGCCTCTACGAGTTTGTCCAAGTCGGTCTGTAGCGCCGACCTCTTCTTCTGCAACTCGGCCTGCTTGTCGCGCAGGCCGGCCAACTGCTGCTCCTGCGCATCGAGCTGGCGCGCGTAGGTTTGCACCTGCTGCTGCTGGCCGGCGACATTATTAAGACTCTGAATGTTGCGCCGTACGCGGTCCTCGTCGGCGTTCAGGCCGCGCGTCTGCGCATCGGCATCCTGGAGCGCGCGGTCGTTCTCGGCGATCAGACGCTTTTGGTCTACGATGCGCTGCAACTGCTGGCTGCCGGCAGCGGTGAGCGAGCGATTTTGCAGGTAGCTCACCAGGATATCGGGGCTGAGGTTGGTCACCGCGATGGACTGGTCGTAGACGCGCTCTTCGTTGACCACGAACTCCCGGGTGGCGCCGGCGGCGAGCGCCAATTCGAAGCGGTAGTTGGTGGCGGTCTTTTCCGCCGGTTTCTGGCTGAGCAGTGTGTAGCCGGGGCGCAGCGGGTGCTCGACGATCAGGGTCTTGGCCTTTTGGTCCACGTTGCGCACGGTGTAGGTGCGGGTCTCCTCGGCGGCGTACTTTGTGTTGAGGATGCCGCGGCTGGCGTGGATCTCGCGGACGATGGCGGCCTTGCTGCCAAAGGCCTCGGTGATGCGCGTGCCCAGGTCGACGGCGTAACTGATCAGGCGCTTGTCGCTGGCCTTGAGGGTCTCCATGAGGGCTTCGCCGGCATAGGCGCCCGCGTCGTAGACCGTGATCGGGCCGCCGTCCAGCGTCTTGCCGCTGGAGTTGGCCAGCTCCGCGGCGTTGGTGGGGTGCTGCGAGCTGTGGTCGGAATAGATCAGCAGTTTGCGCCCTGCAATGGTCTGTTGCAGGAAGGGCAGCATGGCGGATTCGTTCTTGCGGATGGTGACTGGTTGGGCGATGCGGTACTCGAAGAGATCGCCGAGTTCGCGGCCCACGGCAGTGGCTTCGATGGAACTGGGAGCGACGCTGACGGAATCCATGGCGAGATTGCCGGAGATCGCGCCCATCATCGCTTTCGCCATCGGCGCCGGTGAGGCCATGGCGCGCGCCATCGCCATGTTCCGATTCCCCGATCCCCCGACCGCTCCACCGGCGGCGGCCGTTTGCTCCTCGAACGCGCCCGAGTGGACTACCGCCTGCGCCGCGGGGTCGTCTGCCAGTTCGGCGGAGGGACGAGTTACGTACTTGGGCGCATAGAGTTGGCTGACGAAGGAAATCGGCCGGCCGGACACCAGCGCAAGCTGGACCTTGGTCCAATCCTCGCCGGTGGTGTTGTCCACGATGGCCCAGCCTTCCAGCATCGGCGCCTTATCGCCCGCCTTGTCGCCGAAAATCAGGCGGTAGCTGGATTTCCACACCGGCGCGGGGATCATGTAACTGGCGGTGACGTCGCGTTCCTTGGCGTCGCTGGAATCGATGTAGACGCTGCGCTTCTCCTTGGAGCGCGCGGCGGCCAGCGCGGCGAGGTAATCCTTGAACTGCTGCTGCAATTTCGGGTCGGGGAAGCGCAGACCGGTGGCGGCGCCGAGGTCCACGGTGCGGAACTCGCCGGTGTCCAGCATGAGATTGAGCTGGTCATGCTCCGGCTGCTTATCGGTGCCCGCGAAGGTGCGGGCGCTGACGATCGTGCCGGTGACGGTTTCGGTACCGAGCTTCAACTCGACGCGCGCGCCCTTGAGCTGATCCAGCATGCCGGGCATGCCGCCACCGCCGATCTGGAAGGGGAACTCGGCCAGTTTGTGGCCCAGCGGGTCCATGGAATCGTAGCGCAGCCCGGTGATCTTGCCGCCGCCGCTAGAGCCGATGGTGAGCGACTTCAGGACGTCGTTCATCTCCGGCGCGTTGAAATCCAAACGTGCCGATTCGCCCGCCGCGAGCGTGCCGGAGCGCTCGAAGAAGCCGACGCCGTGCTTATAGAGCACCACCTGCTTGACGGGCAAATCGGCGGCCAGGGCACATGACACCCCGAGGATCAGGCTGACCGGAATGCTAAGTTTCATAGTCTCTCCAACCGGGGAATGCCGTGAAGCGCCGCTTCCTTTCAGGCGCGCGGCATTCCCCCATCAGTCTCCCATTGCTTTTATCATGACGCGTTTCGGACGTATTCCGTATAGAATCTCATAAGGCGATCATACATCCGTTCAACCAATGACCAGCGCTGCCAGCCGCATCCTAATTGTCGACGATGAGCCGTCCCTGCTGAAGATGCTGAGCGCTTATCTGCGGCGGCTGGGATATGCGGTGGTCGCCGCCGGCAGTACGGAAAAGGCGTGGGCGGAAGTGGAGGCCGCGCCGCACGCGTTCGCCCTGGCGGTGCTGGATGCCACGATGAGCGGGATCCGCATGGAAGACCTGGCCGCGCGTATGCTGGCGGCCGACCCGCGGCTGTGCGTGATCGCGGCCAGCGGGTATCCTGTGGACATAGCCGTGTTACAGGCCGCGGCTCCGGGCAGGGTGATGTTCCTGCACAAGCCGTTTTCGCCGAAGATGCTGGGCAACGCGGTGCGGAGGATGATTGCCACGCAAGAAGCGGACGTTTGATGCCGGCAAGGAAGTAAGAGCGATGGCGCGCGAGCGGGTGGGGCCCGTGCCGGCTGGGAAGCCGATCGAGCCCAAATCGGTGCGCAAGAAGCCCAAGCACAAGAAGCGCATTGAGGACGAAGCGCAGTGAGCCGGGCGGCGGGCGTGAC
>JADGNT010000423.1 GCA_017883345.1 Candidatus Solibacter sp.
CGGCAGAGGGTTCTTGCTGGCCTGTCCCGTGAACGTACCCGTTATGGTCGCCGTGGGCGGCGTAAACGAAAAGGTGGCGTACTTATATGTCCCCTCCCCGGGAACGTTCCAGTTATTCGGGATCGGTTCCGGGTCTGCGGCGCCCGCATACGGGGCGACCGTCCCGGTGAAGGTGACATCAAACGACTGCGTGTGCCCCCCGGGAGGGGGCGGGGGCGTGGAGTAGGTGACGCTGGCGTCCGAGATCGAGCCGTCCGTGTCCAGCGTGTAGGTGAGCGTGAGCGTGCCGATCTTGGGCTTGGCCGCGTTCGACGTGACCTCAAAGGGAAATGGTCCAAATGTTGACATTGCGTTTCTCCTCTCTCTTTCTCTGAGTTGTCCCCCATTATTACCCAGGGGGGATGTACCACTATCTGTGCTTCAATTCCAATACTTCTGCGAGCGTCTCCGAGGCGCCAGCCGATTCCAGCTTGACGGCGCCATTCCCCACCGCTTTCCGTTGGACCGGTCCCAGTCCGGCCAACAGGCGCTCGATCGCGGTGGCGGTATCTTGTGATTCTACTCTACCCGCGGCCGTGCCGGCGAGCGCCGTTTCGATGGCAGGCGCCGGCCGGGCGGACCACACGATCCACAGTTTCTCGGTGCCCGGGTTGCGGTCGAACACCATCCAGCCAGTGACGGTCTCCTGGTTGGGCGGCAGGGCGGCCGCGGAGGGGGCTCTCGGATAAAGAATCCAGAGCCGGGCGACGCCGCTTTCATCCGGTCCTTGATTGACCAGGTAGAGGAAGCCGGATTGCGGCGATTGCGCGCGCAGCCGGAATCGCCATCCACCCTCGAAGGAATCGGCCGCCGACGCGGTGTACGGCTCAGCCAGCGGCTGGCCGTCGCGCATCTTCTGCGCTTCGATGGAGTAAGTCAGCTCGCGGCCGGCGGGCGCCGCCGGGTGGTTTCCGCGCGACACCCACAGTCCCGCGGCGAGCGCCACCGCGCCCAGTACGCCTGCCGCCAGCCGCCGCCGCGGGTTTCCCCGTGTCTTGGATGGCGGCGGCGTTTGCGCCATTGCCGCCAGCGCAGCGGCGATTTCCGCCATGGATTGCGGCCGTTCGGCGGGGTTCTTCTTCAGGCAGCGGCCGATCAGCGCGGCCAGCGCCGGCGGCACGGACGGATTCAACCCGGCCGGCGCGGCCGGTTCCTGATGCGCGATCAGGGACATCGTGGCGTGCACCGTCTTGCCTTCGAAGGGCCGGCGCCCGCAAGCCAGCTCATAGAGGATGACGCCGAACGAGAAGATGTCGCTGCGCCAGTCCTCGGATTCGCCCATCACCTGCTCGGGCGACATGTAGGCGGGCGTTCCCACCACGCTGCCGGCCTGGGTGAGACCCTGCGTCTGGGTGGCGTTGGGATCGGCAGCCGCCGATTTTTCGCGCTTGGCAAGGCCGAAATCCAGGACCTTGACGACGCCATCGCCCGTGACCATGATGTTGGCCGGCTTCAGGTCGCGGTGTACGATGCCGGCCTCGTGGGCCTTGGCCATCGCCCCCGCCACCTGGCGCGCGTATCCGAGAAAGGTGGTCAGCCCCACCTCATGCCGGCCCAGCAGGCGGTCCAGGCTGGCGCCCTGTATGTACTCCATGGCGATGAAATCCATGCCGTCTCCGGAATCGTACTCATAGATGGTTACGATGTTCGGATGGTTCAGCGCCGAGGCCGCCTTCGCCTCCTGAGCGAAACGCCGCCGGTCCGGGGCCGAGCCCCCCAGACCCGAGATGCCTCGCAAGATCACTTTGAGCGCCACGGGCCGGTTCAGACGTTCGTCGATGGCCTTGTACACGGCGCCCATTCCGCCTTGGCCGATCTGCTCCACCACCCGGTAGTTGCCGACCATCCGGCCCCGCTGGAGCCCGGTGTCCGCCGGTGTTTCCATGGTGGCCGTGGCATGCGCCAAGGCCAGCGCGGGCTGGTCGAACCAGGCGCTCCCCTCGGCGGCTGCGAGCAGCGATTCGATCTCGGCCCGCAGTTCGCGGTCTCCGCCGCAGGCCCCTTGCAGGTAATCCGCGCGGCGGGCGGGAGCCAGGTCGAGCGCCATTTCCAGGATGGAACGGACACGGTGCCACCGCTCCGTGCTCACTTCCCCGGAATGCGGTTTCTCCGCCATGGTTTCGACTAACATATCACTCTCGCGCCGGTTCCGCCAGAACTCGTATCCGTCTGGGTAAACGCAAACCGGCCACAAAAGCTACAATGGCCTGAAAGAATTTCTTCGAGGACTTGATGCCGCTTGAGGCCCCCTCACAAATTACCGTGCTGCTGAAGGCCTGGTCCGGCGGCGATGAACGAGCGCTCGACCGGCTGATTCCGTTGGTTTACCCGGAACTCCGCAGAATGGCCCGCCGGTACGTGCGCCGGGGGCCGGCGGGGCAGACGCTAGAGACCACGGCCGTGGTTCACGAGGCTTACCTTCACCTGGTGAAGGCGCCCGACACCAATTGGCAGGACCGGGCCCACTTCTTCGCCGTGGCCGCGACCGTGATGCGGCGGATCCTGGTAGACCGGGCGCGGGCGCGGGCCTCCCTCAAACGCGGAGGACAAGCCCAGCGCGCGGACCATTCCACAGACGTGAACTTCGATCGGATACCGGACCCGACCTCGGACCGGGCGGCGGACCTGGTCGCGCTGGACGATGCCTTGAGCGCGTTCTCTCAATTGGAACCGCGCCGGGCGCGTGTGGTGGAGTTGCGTTTCTTCGGCGGCCTCAGCGTGGAGGAGACCGCTGAGGTCCTCGGCATTTCCGCGCCGAGCGTGATGCGCGATTGGAAGCTGGCCAAGGCCTGGCTGGTCAGAGAACTGAGCCGCTGACCCGGCGCAACCCCACCATCCTCCAGCGGGATTGCTCATGACGCCCGGGGCGTCGCCGTTGGCGGAGCGGATTGGCAGGCGAACCCAGAGGGTACCCCGCCTGCCCAACCACTATGCCAAGTCTTCCTGGCGAATGGGGAGGCGGCGGATGCGCTTGCCGGTAGCCTGGAAGATGGCATTGCACACGGCGGGCGCAATCCCCGGAGTACTGGCCTCACCGGCGCCGCCGGAGGCGTTCTGGCTGGGCACGATGTGGACTTCGACGGCCGGCATTTCATCCATGCGCAACACATCGTACCGATGGAAATTGCTCTGCTGCACGCGGCCGCGGTCGATGGTGATGCCTGGCCCCTGAAGCCCCCTTTCCAGTACACCCATATCCAGTCGCGGTAGAACCGTGCTAACCAAGCGTTACAAATCCGATCGGTCTTTGGAGGACTTGCCGCCTACCCCAATTCGCGGCAAGATGGGAAGTGCCTCGCCATGATCGCGAGAGGCGGGAGAGTGACACCCGATGAGTTGTACCGAAAGAGACCACATCATCCTGGCATTCGCGCTGGCGGCGAACGAAGGAAATATCGCGGCCGAAGACCTCGAATTCGCCGCCAGCGAGGGCGCACGCCAGGACGCACAGAAGTCCGTGGAGGCGGCCCGCAACTATTGCACCTCTTTGCGGGCGAGGATTCTGGACCACTGCGAGCAGCACGGCTGCTGAAACAACCTATATCCAGCGCGGCCACGGTCCAGTCTATCAGTTGATGCGATAGCGTCCCGTTTGGAATCTTCGGGAGCGCCCGGCGCGCTTTCCGCCGATCTCACCTCGCCGCCGCAGCAGGGAGGGAACCATCGCGAGGAGCCCGATGAGGCATAGCGCGAGCCGGTCCGGTCCCGGCGCCTTCTCCAGCGTATTCCAGCCGATTGCATCCAGCGCCGCCATATCGCCAGGACCGACTCTCAGCCATCGACCGGCTGGCGCGCCCGGATTCACGATTTCCATCCCTGAGTCGTCCTTCCCATGACCCGCCTGGCCCGCGTCGCTGAACTTCTTTCCGTTGGCAAACTGGGCGATGCCGGTGATGCCAATATCCACCGAAAGGAACCTGCTCCGGCTATCGGCGCTAAAGTCCATTACTCCAGCGGAAGTGCCGGGGCCGCAATACCGGAACAAATTGAGCGTCTCGATGACATAGGCAGTGGACGCATAGCGTAGGAGGCCGTTCTTCGGGACCGAATACGCATCCGGTTCGTCAACCCCGTTCAAGAAGCCAAGCGCATCGCCGCTTTCGTGAGTGGTCACACCTACGACATCATAAGTTACCGGTGTGCCGGAGTCAGCGGGATTGAGATCCCATACATAGCCGCTGTGTAAGTCACTCACCGCGCCAATGGGGTATGGAGAATTCACCGGAACACCAAGCGCTCTGGCGTTGGCGTAAGTCCTCTGGATCAGACGATCGATGTTATCCGCATTGTTATCCAAGTAAGTTGGGACTCCTGTAGGGAGGTCCGCCGGCCGATGGTTTGCGGCGGTGCTGTTACTATCGGCGATCCGTAGCGCGCGAACGTCCGTGTAACTGTCCGCAATCGCCCGGCTCGCCGCAGGGCCGAGCGTACCGCCCGCCAACGGTTTCATGCCGGCGGCAAGGTAGATGGCGACATTGTTATAAAACCTGTTCCACCAGCGGTCGGCAGCGGCTTGGAATGCGGCTAGAGCCCGGGGGTCGAGACTTCCCGTCTCAGGGACCAAGTCAAATGTGAGGCGGCTGGCCCAGGGAACCATGGGCAGCGATACAAGTACTAGTAGACTT
The DNA here is from genome assembly GCA_017883345.1 of Candidatus Solibacter sp. Lineage (GTDB taxonomy): Bacteria > Acidobacteriota > Terriglobia > Bryobacterales > Bryobacteraceae > Solibacter. The sequence goes on from JADGNT010000423.1 coordinate 4,665, forward strand.
ACTACCAAGGGAGGAGGCATAAATGGTGCTCTGCATATGTCGTGTGGAGCTGCAGACAGAATTCTCCAGTAATAACGAAAGATAGTATGAACATCGCTCCCGATCCAGAGCGTACCCCGGTCGCGGCTCAGTTATAAGTGGGTCGCGGCTCGGTCGTAAGGGGGTAGCAGCTCGGTCATACGGGGGTAGCGGCTAGGTCATACGGGGGTAGCGGCCAAGTTACAGGGACAGGTGTTAGTGAAGGATTATTTGTTAGTGTGCCGGGGAGTCCGGAACTCTCACAATTATTCCGCGCCGCCCGGTTGAGTAGAATGCGGGCTGGAGATCCGTCGTGGACAGCAAACTGCCGAAGAGCCGGCGTCATCGCGGCCCCGGCTGCAATTCATGTATCCTGTGAGATACAGAATATGATGGAGATTGTTTGCCGCTGGAGAGGGATTAGCTGGCTGTACGACTTGTTTGTATTGGCGTTCGTCCTGCTGGGAATATTGTTGCTGCCGGTTGCGATGGGCCGGGCGGCCGGAGAAGATCCGTGGACCGGCAAGTGGATGAGCGTAGCGGGTTTCGCGGTGGCCGGGCTTTCGTGGCTAATGGGTGTGCCGCGGATGTGTTCGCT
>JADGNT010000021.1 GCA_017883345.1 Candidatus Solibacter sp.
TTCGTCGGCAACGGCGGCCAAACCGGTCACCCGTGCGACCGCCGAAAGAGCCATGTCGCGGTTTCTTGAGCGCGTGACCGAGGTCAACCAGAACCCCTAGTCGGCTTCTCGGCGACAACATGCGACCGCACGCCGAGGACACGGCTCTCCATCGGAACCCCCTTTGTGAGATCGGCTGGGACGATTGGGCTGCTTGACAGCTCGCACGTGCAGCCACTTTCCGGTCACGCCCGCCTTGGCTTTCGCGGATTCACGCCCTGTGCTATACCACGATTAGTCCCTATGGATACACTCATCCGATATTCGTTGTTTGCCACGCTGCTGGCCGGCATCGCCCCCGCCGCATCGGTGATCACGACGCGGTTGGAGGATCCTAGGGCGGTCTATCTCTCCGCTGCCGAGTTCGGCGCCAAAGGCGATGGACAGACGGACGATAGCGCCGCCATCCAGGCGGCGATCGATAAGGCGGAGAACCGCGTCCGGGAAGGCATCCTGTTCGTGCCTTCCGGACGGTACCGGGTAACGCGGACGATCTACATGTGGCCGGGCGTGCGCATCTTCGGGTTCGGCGCCACGCGGCCCGTGTTCGTGCTACCGCCGGATACGCCGGGGTTCCAGAAGGGCGTCGGGGTGATGGTAATGTTCACCGGCGCACGGCCTGGCGGCGGGGCGCCCTCTGGGCCGGGCGGAGGCGGCCGCGGGTTCCGCATTCCGTTTCCACCGGTGGGCAGCGTGCCGCCGAATGAGGCGATCGCGGACGCTAATCCGGGAACTTTCTACCCGGCGATGAGCAATATCGATTTCGAGATCGGCGACGGCAACCCGGCGGCGATCGGCGTCCGGTTCCATGCGGCGCAGCACGCGTACCTGAGCCACATGGATTTCCGTACCGGGTCGGGCCTGGCCGCGCTCACCGAGATCGGGAACTATGCGCAGGACCTCAAGTTCTACGGCGGGCGCTACGGCATCCTCACGGATAAGCCGTCGCCCGCATGGCAGTTCACCCTGGTCGATTCGGTGTTTGAGGGGCAGCGCGAGGCCGCGATCCGCGAGCACGAGGCGGGACTGACGCTCATCCGCGACACGTTCCGCAATGTGCCGGTCGGCATCGATATCGACCCCCAGTATTACGACCAACTGTGGGCGAAGGACTGCCGGTTCGAGAACGTCTCCCGAGCGGCAGTCATCATCGGCAACGAGAAGAGCCACCTGAACGAGATCGGGTTCGAGAACGCGATCGCGAAGGAAGTGCCGACGTTCGCGCTCTTCCGGGAGAGCGGCAGGAAGGTGGCAGGCAAGGGTCCGGTCTACCGGGTGCGGAGTTTCAACTACGGGCTGATCCTGCCCGGCCTGGGGGCGCCCGGCGTGCTCGGGCAGCGGTACGACGCGGCGGCCCTGAGCAGTCTGCCCGCGGCCATGCCTCCCGCGATCCCGCCGCTGCCGCCTACGCCGGAGTGGACGAACGTGCGGACGCTCGGCGTCACCGGTGACGGCAAGATGGACGACACGGGCGCGATTCAGAAGGCAATCGACGGGCATCGGGTCCTGTATTTTCCGAGCGGACTGTATCTCGTGAAGGATACGATCACGCTCAAACCGGACACGGTGCTGATCGGATTGCATCCGCTAATGACGCAAATCGATCTTCCGGACGGCACGGCCGGTTTCCAGGGGCTCGGCGCGCCACGCGCGGTAATCCTCGTGCCGGCGGGCGGGCGGAACCTGATGAGCGGACTGGGCATATACACGGGCGGGATCAATCCGCGCGCGGTGGGGGTGCTGTGGTGGGCGGGGGCGGCGTCGCTGATGGACGACGTGCGGCTGCTCGGCGGACACGGGAGCGGATCGGCGAATCCGTACAACGCAAACCACACCGCCGATCCCGATCCGCGGAAGCGGTGGGACGGCCAGTATCCGAGTATTTGGGTGACGAATGGGGGCGGCGGAACGTTCGCCAATATCTGGACGCCGAGCACCTTCGCGCAGGCCGGCTTCTATGTTTCGGACACGAAGACGCCCGGCCATGTGTACCAGATGTCGTTGGAGCACCACGTACGCACCGAGTTGAAGCTCGACCGCGTGGAGAACTGGGACTTCCACGCTCCGCAGACGGAGGAAGAGGCGGGGGAGAGCGCGGAATGCCTGTCATTGGAAATCAGCCGGTCGAAGAACATCACCATCGCGAATTACCATGCGTACCGGGTGACGCGCTCGCTCACGCCCTTCCCAGCGGCGGTGCGGCTGTACCAGTCCGGCGACATTCATTTCCGGAACGTGCACGTCAATGCGGAGAGCGGATTTGCCACCTGCGATCAGAACGGCTGCGGCACGTTTCTGCGCGCGAGCAGATTTCCGTACGAAAACGCGATCCAGGACGTGACGCATCACCTGGAGGCGCGGGAACGGGAGTTCGCCGTGCTGGACGTTCCAGCGGCGCCGGCGGGGCGCCCCTTGGGCCGGGCGCCCGCCAAGGCTTCCGCAGTGCTGGCGCCCGGGGCGAGTGTTCGAAAACTGGAAGACGGGTTCTTTTCGATTAGCGGCGCGGCCGTCGATTCGGCCGGCAAGTTGTACTTCGTCGACCACTGGCAGCAGCGGATCTATGGCTGGTCGGAGGCGGAGGGGCTGACGGTCGAGCGCGATCATCCGCTGGATCCGGTGAACCTGGCGTTCGACAAGTCGGGCAACCTGCTGGTGCTGTCCTCGGCCGGGGCGCAGGGCACGGTCTATAGTTTCCGTCCGGGCGCGCCTGGCGGGCAGATGACGGAGATTGCGCCGCAGGATACGAAGGCGCGCCCCGGGGCGCGGGCGGTCCTGCCGGTCAGTTACTGGAATAACGGGGAATTCGCGAATCAACTCAACTTCGACGAGATGACCTACACAACGTTGGGCGAGATGTTCCGGCGGGACGTATCCGCGCCGAAGGCGAAGCAGTACGTGTCGCCGGACGGAAGCGTGTTCCTGCCGGCTACGCGGGTGTTCCAGCAGGGGCCGTCAGATTACACGGGCTGGCGATTCTCGGACAACCTGGACACACATGGGTTCGTCAGCGCGGCTCCCGGCGAACGGGTGTACGTGAGCAACCAGTCGGAAGACGTCACATACCGGGCGACCGTGAGGGCGGACGGGACGCTGAGCGATCTCGAGCCGTTCGCGCCGCGCGGCGGCGAGTGTGTCGCGGTGGACGGACGGGGCAACGTGTATGTGGCGAACGGACAGATCTTCGTCTACAACCCGGCGGGCAAAGAGATCGGGCGGATCGATGTGCCGGAGCGTCCCATCGACATCGTGTTCGGGGGCGCGGAGAATCGCACGCTATTCATCCTCGGGCACCACGCGCTTTTTGCGACGCAGGTTGGCGGGGCCTAAAAGCGAGTCACAAGGAGATCAGCGGCGTCGCCGGTGGCGGCTGCCTGTCCGCCGCGCCTGGCGCAAACGGCGACTTGAGATCGGCGATCTCAGCCACGATTCGCGCCGAGCAGAAGTCCGGCGGCGGTGGCATCAGGCCGTCGAGGGGATGAGGTCGAAGTCACCCACTGACGCTGTTCCGGCGTTTGAGGCGGCACCTGGTCCGGGTCGGATAGAGAACAGCGTCCGCCGGGGCGCGCTACCGATCGATCCGCGCCCTTTCGCGGAACATGCCGGCCCATATCGATGCGCAGCCATGTCGCGCCGCGCGGATTACTCCCCACAAGTCGGCCAGCATCCGCAGACGTGCCTGCGAACGCGAGCGCATCCGGTCCGGTCAACTTCCCGGATTCTCTGGAACGTTTGCTGGTGGGATTTATCAACAGTTGTCAAATGGATGCCTTGGCCACGCCTTTGCCTTTCCTGCAACCACGGCCCGCGCAGAGGGTCCTACGACGATGGCCTGGTTCCGGAGAACATCCCACCCGTGTCGCATTCGGAGTGGCGCGCAGGGCCGTCACGCCTTGCGGGTGATAAACTGACCTGGTCATGACACGTCGCAAACTGCTTCAGACCGCCATGCTCAGCACTCCCGCGGCTCTTTTGGCCGATAGGCCCCAGGCCGATCGACCGTTCGCCCAGACAAGGCAGGTGAAGATTACGAAAGTCGAAGTCCTGCACCTTGAGAAGCCGCTGAAAGAACGCTTCTGGATGGCCAATTCTCCCATCGGCGGCTTCCAGCCGAAAGCTTCCCGCCTGATTGTGACCATCCACACCGACGCCGGCATTTCGGGTCACGGCGAAGGCTCCGGAGGCGGTGCGGACCTATTCCGCAAAGGCTTCGCCGACCTGGTGATTGGGGAGGACCCGTTCATGGTCGGGAAGATCTGGGAGAAGATGTTCGCGGTCACCTACGGCCGCGAGCCCTCGACGCGAGGCTGGGCCGCAACCAACGTAATTTCCGCGATGGCGCCCATCGACGCCGCGATTTACGACATCATGGCCAAATCCGCGGGGCTGCCGGTCTACAAGTTTCTCGGCGGGTACCGCGATACGGTTCCGGTTTATGTCACCGGCGGTTACTACCGCGAAGGGAAGGGCATTCCGGAATTGATTACGGAGGTGCGCGGATACGTGGACCAAGGTTTTAACGCCATCAAGCTTAAGGTCGGAGGCATCAGCGGCGGCTTTTCCGTGGACGACGACTACCAACGCGTGAAGGCCGTCCGCGAGGCGGTCGGCCCGAACGTGAAGTTGATGCTGGATGCGAACCAGGGTTGGGATGTGCCCACCGCGATCCGAGCGTCGAATCGGATGTACGACCTGGATATCGTCTGGCTGGAGGAACCACTACACTGGTACGACGATGTCGAGCCCCTCAAACAGGTGAAGCTGAACACGCGGATCCCGCTCGCCTCTGGTGAGCATGAATTGACGCGCTGGGGCGCCCGCAGACTGATGGAGACCGGCGCCATCGAAGTCATGCAGTTCGACTGCAACGCTCACGGCGGAATCACCGAGTGGCGCAAGGTCGCCGACATGGCCTCGATGTCGTACATCAAGATGGCGCCCCACCACGAACCCGTATTGCACGGCCATCTCCTGGCGTCCATCCCCAATGGTTACATCCTGGAGTCGTTCGCCAACCCTGACCGCGACCCGTTCTGGTTCGAGATCTACGATCGGAAGCCCCGCATCGAAAAGAGTATCCTGTATCTCGACAACACGCCGGGCTTCGGGATCGAGTTCAATCAGAAGGCGCTACAACAGTACGGCACGAAGGTACTGTAGGCTCACCCACGTACCTGCGCTCAATCGCATTGTGACCCGAACCCAGGTCCTATGCTCGACGGGTGGCTTCAGTCGAGAGTGAATGGAACGGGTTTCCAGCCGAAGATCGTGATAGCATGTCTCGCATGAATCCCTCACGCTGGTTCCTGTTCCTCCTGATGGCTCTCGAACTGCCTCTTGTAGGCGCCGCAGACATGATTGTCAATCTTCGTTCGCGTGTCGAAGTGTTCAAGGGCAGCGGTGAATGGCGCGCGGTGAGTCTGCAGCAATCCTTGCCTGTGGAAAAGACAGCAGTCCTGATCTGCGACATGTGGGACAAACATTGGTGCAGTGGCGCCACGGAGCGGGTCAGCGGCCTGGTGGCGAGGATGGCGCCGTTCCTGGAATCAGCTCGCAAACGAGGTATCCAGATCATTCACGCACCGTCCGAAACGATGCCTTTCTACCAAGACACGCCTCAGCGTAAACGCGTTCTGGCCCTTGCCAAGATCGATCCGCCCCCTCCACTCAGTCTGTTCGATCCTCCACTCCCCATCGACGACAAACGCGGCGGGTGCGATACGCCGGACCAGTTCTACAAAGCCTGGACGCGTGAGCATCCCGGTTTGCGCATCGACTTATCGGACGTGATCTCCGACAGTGGCACGGAGATTTACAGCTTCCTCCGAGAACGCGATATTCGTACCCTCCTGGTCATGGGCGTGCACACCAACATGTGCGTGCTCAATCGAACGTTCGCCATCAAGAGAATGACCGCGCTTGGTATCCACTGCATTCTTGTCCGGGACCTGACCGACGCGATGTACAATCCGCAAGATCCGCCCCACGTCAGTCACGACGCAGGCACGCAACTGGTGATCGAATACATCGAGAAATACTGGTGCCCGACGACGGCCAGTGCCGACCTCCTGCGGGCATTCGCTCATTAGCCCTCACCCCCAATACTCTTCCCCCGGCGCCAGGTTCTTCCTCAAGAAGTCCGGATTGATCTCCAGCCCGAGCCCGGGACCCGTCGGCACTTTGAGCAGCCCCTTGCGCACGTCGGGCGGGTTGCCCGCGGCCATTCCCTCGATGTACCGGCCGGGTCGCCCGAGCTGACTTTCCGAGCGGTAGAAGTTCTGGATGGACCCGCCGAAATGCGCGTTGGCGTAGGTCAGCACCAGCGAGCCGACGTTGTGCAGCGCCACCGGAATGCGAAACTGCGCCGCGTAATCCGCAATTTTTCGCGTCCCCGTGATCCCGCCCGCGAACGCAAGATCGGGATGGATGATATCCACCGCCTGGTTGTCCAGGAATGGCTTGAATCCGCGCACCATTTCGAGCTTTTCCCCGGTGAGCAACGGCACGCGCGTGGAGCGGCGCAGCGCCATCCACGCTTCGGAGAACGGCGGGTTGAGCGCGTCCTCAATGAACAGAGGGTTCATCGGCTCCACGGCCTTGGCAACCGCCATCGCGCTAGGCGTGTCGAGCTCGTTGTGGCAATGGACGGCGATGTCGATGTCGTCACCCACAGCTTCGCGGCAGTTGGCATAGCCGCGCGCCACGTTGCGGAGTTGCTGGGTCGTGAGCGTGGGCGCAAATCGGGCCGCGGGTACGCCCAGCAGCGGGTCGATGCCGTTCTTGAACGCGGTAAAACCCTCGGGCATCTCTTTGATGCGCTGCGCCCAGTCGCGGCACGAGGATTTGTCGAGCATGTTCAGGTTGAGGCCATGCGAGTACATCGGGATGGCGTCGCGGAACGGCCCGCCCAGCAGCGTCGAGACTGGTGCGCCAATGATCTTCCCCGCCAGGTCCCACAGTGCCATGTCGATGCCGCTGATGGTCGGAATGTGCGCCATGTATGTATGCATCAGCGTTGTCATATTGTGGAAGTGCACCTCGATCGGCAGTGGGTCCTTCCCGATCAGCGAACCTTTCATCGTTTCGATGCGTGCCCGCGCCATCGGTCCTGTGGCCCCCGCCTCGCCATAGCCGGTCAGGCCGCTGTCGGTGTCGATCCGGATGAGGCAATTGCCGGCGATGTTGCGGATCGCCATGGCGCGAACGTTGGTGATCTTGACCCGATTCACATTCGGCGCCGCCATTGCCCTGCAACGGGCGAACAGCCCGGCGGCAGGCAGCGCGACGGCCACCCGAAGGAGATCCCGGCGAGAAAGCGATGTCATATGCGTATTCCTTTCAGACCGCACTATACACCTGCACACGTTGTATCGCCAGACCACTTTTCTCAGACCACTTTTCTCAGCCCCCTCCGCGCTTGGCCCCCAAGGATGATCCGCATGCCAGCGGCTTGATATATATGGCCGATCATGGTGGGGGGTAAATTCAGCCAGCCAGCAAGGCAGTCAGCGTGCGGATATCCAATATGGTTTCGAGTTTGCCAACCATGTCGACCACGCGGGATGCCTTCTCATGGGACCAACGGGCGAAAGCGGCGCAGTCCAGGAACTTGTCGGCGACTTCCTGGTAAGTCATCGGAATGGCCGGGCTGCCCTTGGCGAAATCCGCGCGGCCGGAGATCGTCCGGCCGTCCCGCAGCCGAATGTCCAGGATGGTGGTCATCTTGTTGTAGCCGGCTGCTTCCGCCACCGGGTTTACGCCGAAGTGAATGCGCGCGATCATGGCCTGGACCTCCGGGCGATTCACTACTTGGCCGGTGAACTCCGTCAAGCCAGCTTTGCCGTACAGCAGCAGTGCCGCCAGGCAGAATTCCATGCTGAACTTGGCTTCCAGTCCCGTCTTCGGCTGATGGTGAATGAGGGCGTTGGGCATGTTGCGGTTGGTGCCGACATCCACGCTCTCCACCTGCCGCGCCTGGATCGCGTGCATGCGGATCAGGCGCGCCATCTCGGTCATAGCTGGGTGCGTGAGCGATCCCGAAGGATACGGCTTGATGGAGATACCGGGCTGGCGGAAGGTCCACGGCTGGCCCAGTTTATGCACGATGGCGTTGGGGTCGTAGCCGCCGCCAGCGGCACGGAAGAAGCCGCGGGGCGCCTCTAGAATCTGCTCGGCGGCGGTCCACCCCAGCGCCGCCAGTTCGGCAGCCACGATTCCGGACTCGGCCGCGCGGCCGGCGTGGAGGGGTTTGGTCATGGTGCCGAAATTCTCGCGCAGACCGGCAGCCTCGCTGGCGGCAATTCCAAGGGCGTGGAGAGTCTGGTGGAGATCCAGGCCGGCTACCTTTGCAGCCGCCGCGGCGGCGCCGATCGCTCCGCAGGTTCCAGTGCTGTGAAACCCCTCGTCGTAGTGGCGGGGCGCGATAGCCTCCGCAATCTTGCATTCCACCTCAACACCAACGTGATAAGCGGCCATCAACTCCCGGCCGGACAGGGAGCGGGATTCAGCCAACGCCAGTGCTGCTGAGAGCGCCGGCGCCGTGGGGTGAGTCAGGAGGCCGTAGACGCGATCTTCGGCCACCGCCAGTTGAGTGTCGTCGTAATCGTCCGCGTGAATGCCCACGCCGTTCACGAAAGCGGCGAAACGAGCAGCGGTCTTCATGGACGAGCCGAGGATGGTGCTGGCGCCGCTCGCCAGCCCCAACGCCTTCACGTAATCCCGGCTCAGTCGACCCGTATCGGCCACTGATCCACAGAGCGCCAAACCCATCCCGTCCAGGATCGATTTGCGGCCTAGCTCCACGACGTCGGCGGGCAGGTCGGCATAGCCCGTGTGCAGGATGAATTCGGCCACTTCGCGGGTCAATCCTTCGACCTTCGGAAATTCCGCGCGGCTGGATTTGGGTGTAGCGGCTGCTTGGGGAAAGGCGTGGCTGCCGAGGACGCTCGAGGCGGCAGCGGCGGTGCGAATCAGCTTTCTGCGGCTCAGGCTCATTGGGCGACTCCGATTTTGTCATGGCTTGCCGCCTCTCGCCACCGCATACGGGCCCTCCCGCGAACGTCATCGAGGACAGTTCCGAACTCGCCGGGGTAATGAGGTGCGGCTTTGGCGTTGGGGTGGACCGGCTCGACCACCACCGTGCCGGCCAGCACTTTGCTCGCGCCCGTTCGTACGTGCGTGATGGCGCTGGCGCGGGTTATGCCGGGGGTTGGGTGTGTGTTGGACTCCAGGTCGCAGGCCAAAATGATCTTGACGCCGTTGTGTTGCCAGTCCATGACCTATACGATAACCGCAATTTGGTAGGACTTGGCCGGAGCGTCCCGCTTTCGCCTCTTTCAGACCGCACGAAACACCGGCACACCTTCACAGACGGTCTTTCTCAGCACAAAAACGTCGGTAAAGCGTCCGGCATCTCGCCCAGCTACACCACGGTGGGTGATCGCTCCGCCCCAACACCTTGCCATCACGCTCTAGGATTTCTATCTCTCCACGGCTCATCACAAACAAGACGGGCAAGGAATGAACCGATATGCGTGTCGGGCATCTCAGGTTTGCTGGTGCTAAGGGGATTTCGCGACAGGAACACGGTTTCCTAAACGCTTCGGCGTTGATCGCGGGTATTGCCGGTCGAGGAGCAGGTTGGCCCGCCCGCGGCCAACGGTAACTTGCGGCAAACGCCGTGACGCATCCCGTGCCGCCAGACGAACTCCAAGCCCTAACTCAATGTCGTGAGCGGCGCGAGTAGCTTACTGCTTGATGACGATAAACCACGCTGCGACGATTGGACCCTGTGGACCGCGGCCACGTCCGCCCCGTCCCGCCGCCGGTGGCGCGTCAACTGGTGGCGCCGGAGCGGGACCACGCTCGGGCTGGAAGAGGTACACGTTGTGCGTCACCGGATCAACGGCGATTGTCTTCGCACCGGCGAACGTGGCGACCGTCGCAACCTCCGTGTACTTGTCGGGCGAATCCTGGTGGACGACCGTGACGTTGCCCTCGCCCCCATTCGGAATGAAAATCAGCTTTTTCGATGGATCCCAACCCAAGGCGTCAACGCGCGTTCCGTTTTTGATGGACGCCACGATTTTGCCCGTGCTCGCATCCACGACGACGGATGTATTGTTGCAACCCGAGAAAATACGGTTGGACGCTTTGTCATACGCGATGCCCGTCGGCCCCGCGCACGGCGCGAGCGGCCACGATGCGGTCGCCTTCCATGTCTTGACGTCGATCACCTGCATCGTATTCTTGCCTTCGTTGTTGACGAAGATGTGCCCCTTGCCATCGGCCGCGGCACCTTCGGGCGCCGTGTCCTCGAGCTCGACGGTGGCGACGATGTCACCGGTCTTTGGATCGAGCGCGGTGAGCGTGCCGATCGGGCGGCTGTGATTCGTCAGGATGATCTTGTCGTCGGGCTCATCGTACATGATGCCGTCGAGACCAGGGCCGACCTTGATCTGCCTGAGCACCGCCAGCGTCTTCAGATCGAACATGGTGACGGTCTCGTCGCCGCCGTTCGTCGTGAAGCCGTGACCAGCCTTGGTAGCGATGCCGGCGCCATGCACGCCCGGCGTGTTCGGAATGTCGCCAAGTACTTTGCCTGTGGCGCCTTCGATCACCATCATGTGGTTGGCACGGGAAACGAACACGCGGCCCGTGGCGGCTTCGATGGCGACGTAGTCCGTGCCGCCCTCGCCTTTGATGTCAAATTTTTCAACCTTGAACGCTTGCGCGTGCCCGACGCACGGCGCGGCAAGGATGGTTGTGAAGAGAACGCCAAGTGCTATGAGTAACCGTCTGGTCATCGAGGGCCTCCGTTGTGGTTGCGAACACCTGGGTAATTGTAGCCTTTTTTGAACCTGATTGGGAGACTACAAACGGCGCGTCTAGAGAGCGTTGGCCCTAGGCTGGGAGGAGGCGGTTCCGCCGGTCGGGCGATGGGAAGCCATGCCCATTCCACCGATCACCCGCGAGTAGTCGCCGAGGATTTACCGATTCCTGGCGGGAACAGCCCATAGCACCAGCAATCAGGCACGCGGTCTGAAAACGGCGATATACGGTCCTTGGCGAGCTGGAGCCCCCCCAATCCGCCGCCTCCCGCGCTAGAATAGGACCAACGCCGTCATGTCTGCCCTACGCGTCTTCGCTGCCCGTTCGCTCTGCGGTCTGATTCTCTGCCTGCCCGCAGTATCCCAGCAAGCCCCCCAGCAAACCACTCCGCCGGCACCCGCCGCGCCGCAACCCGACTCCGCCCGCGTCCAGTTCAAGGGATCCGCCATCGAAGTCATCGTGCCCGTCACCGTGACCGACGACAAGGGCCGCTTCGTTTCCAACCTCGTGAAGAAGGACTTCCGCGTGCTCGACGAAGGCAAGCCGCAGAGCATCGAGTTTTTCAGCCATGAAGAGAAACAGCCCATCGTGGCCGGCTTCCTGATCGACCTGAGCAACAATTCGCGCATCCACTGGAAGACTTACCAGGATGCCATTCTGGAACTGGTCTGGAACCTGCTGCCCGGCGACAAACGCTTCACCGGTTACCTGATTTCCTACGGCAATACCGCCGATATCGTGGTCAACACCACCTGGGACTCGGAGAAGCTCGCCGACAAGGTCCGCAAGATGAAGCCCGGCGGCGGCGCGGCGCTGTATGACGCCATTTACCTGGCCTGCACGCGGCGCGAGCTGGTCAAAGGCGAGCCCTACGAACCGCGGCGCGTCATCATCGTGGTGGGCGACGGCCACGACAACGCCAGCACCCACAACCTGGAAGAGGTTCTGGAGCTCGCCCAGCGCAATCTGGTCACGATCTATGCCGTCAGCACCATGGCGTTCGGCTTCTCCAACGAATCCCAGGATGTGCTGGAGCGCCTGACCCACAAGACCGGCGGCCACGTCGAATACCCGCTCAATTCGCTCTACAAGGATGTGTCCGGCTATCTTTCGAACCCCTCCGACGACGGCAACTACGCCCTCACCGTCGGCACCGGCGGCTACGCGGCGCAAATCTCCAATGGCATCATCAAGGCTGTGGGCGGCATCGGCGGCGAGATCACGACCCAGTACATCCTGCGCTACAAGCCGGACTACGATCCCGAGGCCAAGCCCAAGCCGTACCGCAAAATCACCGTGGACATTCCGGGATTGCCCAACGTGAAGATCAGCGCGCGCGAAGGCTACTTCCCCAACGAAGTCCCCGGCGCCCCCGCCCCCGCGCCGGCTGCGCTTACGCCTGCGGCAACCAAGAAGTAATTAGCCGCCGATGAACGCCGATAAACACAGATAAAACAAAACACAGAATTCTTATCCGCGTTCATCGGCGTTCATCGGCGGCTAATATTCTTCCCGTCCCTCACCTCCATAGCTTTCCGCCCGATAAGTAGATTAGGATTAAAACGTGCCGTCCAGCGTGCTTCCCATCAGCGGATGCCGGCAGGGTACCTACGTACTCCTGGATGCGGTTCTGCCCGCGCGCCCGCCGTGCCCCGTCGGAGTGCTGCTCATCGATCTCGATACCGGCCGGCCCTGGTTCCGCATGCGCCGCGATTTCGCCCGTATTGCCGATCCCGAGGACGCCGAAGTCTTCGAAGCGCTGGAAGACCACATCCGCCAGTGCCTGGCCGAATCCGGCGCCGAAACCTTCCTGCGCTCCCTGGAAGACACCCTGTCCAACGCCCTCCGGGTCAGCCAGCGGCAAGCGGTCTCCGTGGATGCCTTCTCGCGCGTGCTCGACCGCCTCTATCGCGAGCACGTCGAGGATACCGAGGTACAGCGCTTCGCCACCCACCTGCCCCTGTTCAGCCTGCGTGCCGCGGCCGGCGGCCTCGGCGGCGAGATGTTATCCGAGGCGGAAGACTGGGTCCCCGCTCCCGAAGGAATGCGCCTCTCGCCGGATCTTTTCGTGGCCCACGTGGAAGGCCAGTCCATGGAACCGCGCATTCCCCATGGCAGTTTGAATCTCTTCCGCCTCCACCCGGCGGGCTCGCGGCAAGGCAAGATCCTGCTCATCGAGCGCTTCGGCGTGCTCGATGAAACCGCGCGCTACACCATCAAGCGCTACACCAGCCGCAAGGTAGTCACGAGCCCGGACGAGTGGCAGCACGAACAGATCCGCCTGGAGCCCCTGAACCCCGAATTCGAACCGTGGGACGTCGATCCGGAAGGCTTCGCCGTGGTCGCCGAATGGCTGCGCGTCATAGATTGAACCCAGAGGGGCCCGGATTGAAACCCGCCCAGTTCAGTATGGGCAAGCCCGCCCCGGTCATTAACAAGGTCAGCCGCCTCCTGCTCGCCTGGTACGCCCGCGGCCATCGCGATCTTCCCTGGCGCAACACGCGCGATCCGTACCCCATCTGGGTCAGCGAGATCATGCTCCAACAGACCCGCGCTCAGGCCGTCATCCCGTACTATCATCGCTTCCTGGAGCGCTTCCCCAACGTTTCCGCCCTGGCCGCCGCCGCCGAAGACGCTGTGCTAGCCCTGTGGAGCGGCCTCGGCTACTACTCGCGCGCGCGCAATCTGCGACTAGCCGCGCAGCGCATCGCCGCCGCCGGCGGCTTCCCGCGGGACTATGCCGCCATCCGCGCCCTCCCCGGCATCGGAGATTACACCGCCGCCGCCGTGGGCAGCATCGCGTTCGACCTGCCCTTCGCCGTGCTGGACGGCAACGTGCTCCGCGTGGTGGCGCGCGTGACCAACGATCCTGGCGATATCTCCGCCGGCCGCACCCGCGAACGTTTCCGCGAAATCGCGCAGCAGTGGCTGGACCCGCGCCAGCCCGGCCATTTCAACCAGGCCCTGATGGAACTCGGCGCCACCGTCTGCCTGCCGCGCCATCCGCTCTGCCTGGTCTGCCCGCTCGCCGCCTATTGCCTCGCGCGCCAGGCAGGCACCGCCGCGCAACTGCCGGTGAAATTGCGCAAGACCGACCCCGTCCGGCTCAGCGGCACTCTGCTGGTGGTGCGCAATCGCGGCCGCATCCTGCTGCGCCAACGCGACGCCGCGGCAAGCCGCATGGCGGGATTCTGGGATCTGCCCGCGCCCGAAGACCTCCCCGCCGCCAAAATCGGCACGCGCATCGGCGACATCCGCCATACCATCACCCACCACCACTACCGGCTGGAAGTGCGCAGCGCCACCGCCCGACTGCCGGATCGGGACGGCTTTCGCTGGTTCAAAATCGCACAACTTGCCGAAATTCCCTTCAGTACCACGGCGCGCAAGGCGCTCCACCTGGCGGGGATCGTTTAGAAGTTGTGATAGTTTCGTAAAACTCTCAGGATTAAGGACATTTCACCCCAAGCATCGAGTGAATTGCGAGCCGCCGGTGTTTAGATAGGGGATAGACATGGAACGCAAAAGAAAGCTGTATATCGCCAAAGTGGCCGTGATTATGGGCGCCATCCCCGTGCTCCTCTGGGCGTATGAATATGGACCCGATCCCGGCTATTCGGGTGTACCGAAGGAACTCGGAACCTGCAACAACGCTCAGTGCCACCTCGGGACAACGAACGACCCGGCCAACAAGGGCAGCGTGAGCGTCGCATTTCCAGGCGGGCAAACGTATGTGCCCGGCGTGAAACAACATCTCGTGGTGACCATCGCAGACCCGGCGCAGCGCGCGTGGGGCTTCCAGTTGACCGCACGCCTCGCCAGTAACACCGCCACGCTGGCTGGCACATTCGCATCCACCGACCAGAACACGACCCTGATGTGCTCTTTAAGCGATCTCAACGCCTTCCAAGCATTGCCCTTCGTGTCGGGAAAGACGCAGACCTGCCCCGCATCCATGACACTGCAATACATGGAGCACAGCCAAGCCGGCTACAACGCCAGCAAGGGCCATACCGGATCGCAGACTTATGAGTTCGACTGGACGCCACCCGCCACGAACTCCGGTAACGTCATCGTTTACGTCTCCGGCAACGCCGCCAACGGCGATCTCACGGTGAACGGCGACCACATCTACAACACCTCGTTCACGCTGACGCCCGCGGCCGCCGGAGGTCCCCCCGAAATTACTCCGAACGGTGTGGTCAGCGCCGGCGCGTTCGGCGGCTTCGCCTCGGTGGCCCCCGGTTCCTGGATTGAGATCTACGGGACCAATCTCTCTACCACCACTCGCCTCTGGGCCGGCGCCGATTTCAGCGGTACCCAAGCGCCTACTTCGCTGGACAACGTCAAGGTGACCATTGGCGGGCAGGCGGCCTTCATCGATTACATCAGCCCAACCCAAGTGAACGCGCAAGTGCCGTCCGGCACGCCCACGGGTGCGCAGCAGATCACCGTTTCCACTCCTGCCGGCGCCAGCTCCGCCTACAACATCACCGTCAACACCCTGCAACCCGGCCTGCTCGCGCCCTCTTCGTTTATCGTCGGCGGCAAGCAGTACGTGGTGGCGCTGTTCGCCGATGGCACCTACGTCCTGCCTCCGAACGCGATCCCAGGAATCCCTTCGCGCCAGGCCAAACCCGGCGAAACCATCGTGATCTACGGCATAGGCTTCGGCACCGTGCTCGATTCGGGCAACCAGAATATCCCCGCCGGCACGATTGTCACCGATTCCAACACGCTCTCTAACTCCTTCTCGATGGATTTCGGCGGCTCCTCCGCGACCCTCTCGTACTCCGGCCTTGCGCCGAGCTTCGTCGGGCTCTACCAATTCAACGTCGTGGTCCCCAGCGTGGCCAACAACGACCTGGTTCCCTTGAGCTTCAAGTTGAACGGCGCGAGTGGCTCGCAGACGCTCTTCACCGCCGTGCATAATTAGGCGTGGAGCAATTCGACCTCGCCTTCGACCTCTTTCCGCAGCGCCGCGTCTTCAGCGTCAGCGAACTCAACGGCGCCATCCGCGCGATGCTCGACGGCGAGTTCTCCGATATTTCGGTGACCGGCGAAATCTCCGGCCTCAAACTC
>JADGNT010000424.1 GCA_017883345.1 Candidatus Solibacter sp.
TTCCACGATCGCCTCGCCGGCGGACTCGCCACCCGCATCGCCCTCGGCCACACCCGTTCCGACCAGGCCGAAACCGTCCTCTTCCGCTTCCTCCGCGGCAGCGGCGCCACCGGACTCGCCGCCATCCGCCCCGTCACTCCTAGCGGCATCGTCCGCCCGCTCATCGAGATCGACCGCCCCGAGATCGCCCGCTTCCTCGGCGACCGCGCCATCCCCTGGCGCGAAGACGCCACCAACGCCACCCTCGATTTCGCCCGCAACCGCATCCGCCACCAACTGCTCCCCCAACTGGTCCGCGAGTGGAACCCCGCCCTCGGCGAAACCCTCGCCCACACTGCGGACCTCTCGCTCGCCGAAGAAGCCTATTGGCAGGCCGAGATCGACCGCCTCGCCGGCCTCCACCTCACCCGCCGCGACGGCGCCATCCGGATGTCCGCTGCCGCCCTCGCCGCCCTCCCCCTCGCCGCCGGCCGCCGCCTCGTCCGCCACGCCATCCAACTCGCCAGTGGCGGCCACCGGGCCGGCGACTTCCGCCACATCGCCGCCGTCCTCGCTCTCGCCGCGCGACCCCAGGGCACCGGACGCACCCAACTCCCCGGCCTCGAAGTCCGCCGCTCCTTCGATTGGCTTCGTTTCGCACCTGCCGCGCCCGCCGATGCCTACTCCGTTTGCCCAGCCGTACCAGGTATTACCCGTATACCCGGTACCAATTTCGCGATTTCCCTGGAACTGCTTGAAAACTCGGATACTACCCCATCCCGCGATAACGTATATAATAGTCGGATGGGTTGTCTCGACTGGAATCGGCTGTCCGGTCCTCTGGAACTGCGGAACTGGCGGCCGGGAGACCAGTACCAACCCATGGGGATGCCCGCCGCGAAGAAGATCAAGACGCTCTTCCAGCAGGCACGCATTCCTGTCTGGGAGCGAGCGCAGTGGCCGGTCCTGACGGATGCCGAATCCATCGTCTGGGCTCGCCGGTTCGGCACCGCTGCAGCGGTTACGGCCGGTATCGAGATCTCGAGGGTTCTGGCCGTTAACGAGTTGGAAGTCCGGTGTTGATGGAGTATTGGAATCGCGATCGCATCGGGCGGCGTCTATTGAAGTGGCGTCTATTGAAGTAATGACCGGTACGGAGGTTTCGTGAACTCGAACGTTAAGACATTAATCTTCTGGGTGGTTTTGATCTGTGTGGCGGTGCTGCTCTTTGCCGTCGTCCGCACCGGCCAGGGGATCAAGGAAGACACCATCAGCTTCACCAAGTTCCTGGAGAAGGTGAATGCCAGTTCTGTAGCGGAAGTCACCATCGCGGACCACGATGTCCATGGCGTCTACGAGCCGCTGAGTGCCCAGCAGGGATTCCACACCCAGGTGCCCGCCAACTATCCCAAGCTCTACGACCTCCTCAATGACAAAAAGGTCAACATCAATATCAAGGACACCTCGTCGGGCGGCTGGGTCTCCATCCTGCTCAATGCCTCCCCGTTCATCGTCCTGCTCGCCTTCTGGATCTTCATGATGCGCCAGATGCAGAGCGGCGGAAACAAGGCCCTCAGTTTCGGCAAGAGCCGCGCCCGCCTTCACTCCACCCAGCAGAAGAAGGTCACTTTTAAAGACGTCGCCGGCGTAGAAGAGGCCAAGGAAGAGCTGCAGGAGATCATCGAATTCCTGCGCGAGCCGCAGAAATTCCAGAAGCTCGGCGGACGCATTCCCAAGGGCGTCCTCCTCATCGGACCCCCCGGAACCGGCAAGACCCTGCTGGCCCGCGCCATCGCCGGCGAAGCCAGCGTGCCGTTCTTCTCCATCTCCGGCTCGGACTTCGTCGAAATGTTCGTTGGCGTCGGCGCCAGCCGCGTCCGCGACCTCTTCGAGCAGGGCAAAAAGAACGCCCCCTGCATCATTTTCATCGATGAAATCGACGCCGTCGGCCGCCATCGCGGCGCCGGACTCGGCGGCGGACACGATGAGCGCGAACAGACCCTCAACCAGTTGCTCGTCGAAATGGACGGTTTCGAATCCAACGAAGGCGTCATCCTCGTCGCCGCCACCAACCGCCCCGACGTGCTCGATCCCGCCCTGCTCCGCCCCGGCCGTTTCGACCGCCGCGTGGTAGTAGGCCGTCCCGACGTTGTGGGCCGCGAAGCCATCCTGCGCGTCCACACCAAGAAGATCCCCCTTGGCGACAACGTCGATCTCACCGTCCTGGCTCGCGGTACACCCGGCCTGGCCGGCGCCGATCTCGCCAATCTGGTTAATGAATCCGCGCTCAACGCCGCCCGCCAGAATCGCAAAGTCGTCATGATGGTCGATTTCGAGCTCGCCAAGGATAAGATCCTGATGGGCGCCGAGCGCAAGAGCATGGTCATGAGCGATGCCGAAAAGCGCAACACGGCCTATCACGAAGCTGGACACGCCCTGGTCGCCGCCAGCCTGCCCAACGCCGACCCGCTGCACAAGGTCACTATCATCCCGCGCGGTATGGCGCTCGGCGTCACCATGCAGCTCCCCATCGACGATAAGCACTCCTACGACAAGGACTACCTGCTCTCCCAACTCGCCATCCTTATGGCCGGCCGCATCGCCGAAGAGAAGTTCATGCACCACATGACCACCGGCGCCGGCAACGATATCGAGCGCGCCACCGATCTGGCCCGCAAGATGGTCTGCGAGTGGGGCATGAGCGAACTCGGGCCCATGAGCTACGGCAAGAAGGAAGAGCAGATCTTCCTCGGCCGCGAAATCGCCCAGCACCGCGACTACTCCGAAGGCACCGCCATCCGCATCGATGAGCAGGTGAAGAAACTGGTCCAGGGCGGTTACGACACGGCCGAAGCCGTCATCGACCAGCACTCCGAAGCCCTGGTGACCATCGCCGAAATGCTGCTGGTGCGCGAAATTCTGGATGGCAATGAAGTCACCCAGTTGATCAAAGGCCAGACTCTGGCGCCGCAGGCGCCGAAAGAGACTCCCGGCGGAAGCGTCCAGCAAGTGATCCGGCCCGATGCCGGACGCCGTGTCCCCGGCCTCAACGAAGGTTCCCAGCCGGCGTGATCCCCGCGTTCCCGGTTTACCTGTTCGATATCGACGGCACTCTGCTGGACAGCGCCCAGGACATCTGTGGCGCCATCCAGCAGGTGCTCGCCGTCAACCTGTCCCGTCCCGTCACCTTCGATTACCTCAAAAGCTACATCGGCCGCCATCTCTTCGATCTTTTCGCCGACGTGATGCCCGATCCCACGCAGGAGCGGATGGACGACCTGCTCCAGCAATACCGCACCCTCTATCTCGCCCGCGGCCACAGCCAGACCATCGTCTACCCCGGCGTCGCCGAAGGCCTCGCGGTGCTCGGCGGCCGCAAGGGCACCGCCACCACCAAAGGCAGTCCCACCACCCGCGCCATCCTCGAGCAATTCGGCCTGATCCAGCACTTCCACCACGTGCAAGGCACCGACGGCTTCCCGTGCAAACCCGCCCCGGACGTCCTCTTCACCGCCCTGGCCGCCATGGGCGCTAGAGTCGAAGACTGTCTCTTCGTGGGCGATTCCGCCGCCGACATGGAAGCCGGCCGCCGCGCCGGAGTTGCAACCTGCGCCGTCACCTACGGCTACGGCAAGTACCAAGACCTCGCCCAATTCACCCCGAACTACTGGATCGACGACCTGCGCGAACTAACCGAGGAATAGGTTGCTCATGACGCCCAGGGGGCGTCTCAACGAATGATGAAAACGCTCCCGACCCAAGAGGGTACCCCGGTCGCGGCTCCGATCAGAGCCGCGACCGTTAGGGAGCGATCCATGCAATCCGTTTGAAACATCTGGGCCGCTGCGCCAGTAAGTATGATGGAGACGGCAATGGAACTTCTCGAACGGTTCACTGGCGGTGAAATCGAGGCGTTCGAGACGCTGTTCCAGCGTCACCAGGCCGACGTCTACCACTGGGTGGTTGGTTTGATCCGGGACCCGGCCGCCGCCGAAGACCTCACCCTGGAGGCATTCTGGCGGATTTACCGGGCGCACGCGCGCTTCGATCCGGCACGCTGTTTCGGCGCATGGGCGCGCCGCATCGCCACCAACCTGGCACTGGAGCATCTGCGCAAAGCCGGGCGGGAAGTAATGGCCGGCGAAGACTTGCTGAATGCGCAGCCAAGTCCTCCCGTCCCGGATTCCGCGGTGCTCTCCGATACGCGCGCTTGCCTCCGGCGGGCCTTCGCCGGCTTACCGGTGAAGCTCAAATGTGTCGCAGCGCTGGTGCTGCTCGAACAGCAGACGTACGCCGATGTCGCCTGCGCTCTCGGCATCACCGTGGAAGCCGTGAAATCGCGCGAATTCCGCGCCGTCAGACTGCTCCGCAAGAAGCTGAAAGAAATGGGTATCGAACTATGAACGATCGGGAGAAAGAGAAGTTAACCGCGCTTCTGCAAAGCGCCGTACCACCCATGGGAGACGGCGCGTGGCGCGGCGACCTGTGGCCGCGGATGCGGCGCCGCCTCGACCACCGGCCCGTGCAGGTCGCCTGGTTCGATCTCGCCCTCGCGGGCCTGGCCGCCGCCGGATTCATCGCCTTCCCCGCGGTGATTCCATGGGTATTGTTCCAGTGTTGAAAGGAGGCATATCATGACGACTCATCCGTACTTGCGTGCGTACATGGCGGGAGTGACCGTTCCCTCGGTCTTCCTGCTGCTCGTATTCGTGGTCTTCGGTGTGATCCGGCTCGCCTACAATCCGGAATTCCCGATCGAACGTGTCCTGGTATTCCCGCTGGCTCTCGTGCCGGCCATTTGGGGTGTCTGGAATATGGTGTATCTGGCGATGCACACCCGCAGATACCTACCGTTGGGCTGCCACGGCGCGCTCGTGCCCGTGTTTCTGGTTCCCGTGGCGCTGCTGTCCGCCAAGGCTTTCGGTGTCGACTTCGCGCTGGCGGCATCCTGGCACATTGTCATCCTGACGGTGCCGCTGCTGATGATCGTTTACTACCTTGTCTGGAAGTTCCTGGTGGGTTTCCTCAACGAGCTGCTGGGCATTGCATAGGGGGACCGATGCTGGTGGGATTTCGCGCAAGCTATCGGTATACCCTTGGCGACAGATCACGCTCTGGCCGTGGTCGGCGTTCCACGGAAGGAATCCTGTTCGAAAGCAGGCGGCGCCAACCCCATTGAACAATTGCCTGGGCCCTCGCGGGCACTTCTATGATTGGGGATAATCCGGCCGGTGGACGTGACGGGGAGTGCAGGGGAGCGATCTCCTGGTGGGGCGAGGAACGCCGGCTTTTGTCT
>JADGNT010000425.1 GCA_017883345.1 Candidatus Solibacter sp.
CTTGAGGAAAACGGTTGGGAGATCGTGGCGGCCAAGACCACCGTCATGCCGCTCGAACTGGTGCTGGGCCTCGACCCCGCCAATCCGCTGATGCGCGCCATCACCGCGCTGCTCGCCGCGGCCACCACGCTGTTCCCGAGGTTGCTGGGGTATCAGTTCGTCTATCTGGCGAGGCCGCGCGTGTGACCCTTCGCCTGGCGGCGCCGGCCATCTTTGTGGCCAGCCTGCTGCTGCTGCCGTTTCTCAACAAGCCGTTCACCATCGACGATCCGCTCTTCTTGCGCGCAGCCAAACATGCGCTGGTGGACCCGCTGCATCCCGCCGATTTCGAGCAGGTGTGGAACTCCGGAGATCGCCAGAAGCTCTCCCAGTACCTGCTCGGCGGAACTCTGCCGGCGTACGTGCTGGCGCCCGTGGCGGCGCTCGGCGGGCGCGAGTGGATGGCCCATCTTTACCAGTTGTTGCTGCTTTCGGGATTCCTGCTAGCCAGCGTATCGGTGGCGCGGCGCCTGGGCTGCGACCGGCGGCAGGCGAATACCGTCGGGCTGTTGATCGCGTCCAATCCGGTCACCCTGGCGATGGCGGCCACCTGCATGCCGGACGTCATGGCCATGATGTTCGGCATGTTGGGCATGGACCGCCTGCTGCTCTTCCGCGAGGAACGTCGCTGGGGCGCGGGGCTGGCTTCAGGACTGCTGCTGGCGGCCGCGGTGCTCTGCCGCGCCAGCACCGCGCCGCTCGTGTTGGTGGCGGCGCTCCTGCTCATGCCCGCCACGTGGAAGCGCGCGCCGGAATGCCTGTGGCCGCTGGCGGTCGCGGTGGTGGCGGTGGCGGGGTTCGTCAGTCTGAATCGCGGGCCGGCGGCCAACGCGACGCTGGCCGGTGCGTTTCAGATGTTGACTTCGATGCGCAACGTACCGCGCAATCTGGTGGCGTTTCTTTGCTTCCAGGCGCTCACCGGACCGCTGCTGGTATACGCCTTGCTCTCGCGCGGGCCAAAGTTCGCGGGGGTGGTGGCCGCGCTGGTGGCGCTGGGAGTGGCAGGGTCCCTGATTGCCGGGTCGGCCAACCTGGTGCTCTACGCGGTGCCGGCGGCGTTGGGCATCTGCTTCCTCCTGGCCTCGGTGGGCGTGGTGGGTGACATCCAAGGTGGGGCAGGCTTTAGCCTGTCAATCCGAGCGAAGCTCGGACACTTCTTCCTCCGCGCCTCGGCGCCGCCGCGTCTCCGCGGTGAAAAGGCTTCCTTGTTTGGTTCCGGCTTCGAAGGGTTAGGTAGCGCCTTTCCGCTGCTTGTGTGGCTGGGTTCGGGGCTGGCCGCCCTGCCTTACGTGTACATGGGCGCCAAGTATCTGCTGCCCGGCGTGCCGGCGGCCGCGCTGCTCATCGTGCTCCACGCGGCGCGCGTGCGACAGCCGCGATATCCGCTGACCGTGGCGCTGCTGGTGGCCCTGGGCTGGATCTCAGGCGCCCTCATCGTGATCGGCGATACCACGCTCGCCTCATCGCAACGCGCGGCCGTGGACCGGCTGATTGCGCCCCGCATTCACCGTGGATTGGCGGTGTGGGCGGGCGGCCAGTGGGCCTTCCTGGCGTACGCCGAGGATGCGGGCGCCAAGGCGCTGGCCAACACGCCGCCGCTGCCCGGCCCCGGGGATACCATCGTGGTCAGCCGCCTGGATTACTACGGAATGCTCGACCGTCTGCCCATCCGCCGCGAACTGCTCCACACGCAGACCGACCGGCGCTGCGGCGTGTTCGTGCTCAACCGCCGTTTGGGCGCCGGTTTTTTTTCCAACCACTTCGGGTACCTGCCGTTCGCCATCGGGTGCGGAGAAGTCAACGCCTACGACCTCTACCGCGTATTGCCTTGACATCCTAATTTATTAGTACTATAAATCCGTTATGCTGCGTCGCTTGTGGTTCATCTCGGTTTGCCTGGCTGCTGGTCTTGTGGCCCAGGAGGGGGTTGCTCCCACGGTTGCGCCTACCATTCCGCAACTCGCCAAGGACGGCGATGCCCTCTACCTGAAGGGCGATTACGAGGCCGCCCGTCTTGCCTTCACGAGCGCCTGGGAACTGGCCGAACAGACGCCCAAGGACAACCCGGTGCGCTATGACATTCTCAAGCGCCTGACCAGCGTACGCGCGGCCGCCGGCGAATTCGCCGATGCCGATAACTGGCTGCAGCAGGCCATCACCTGGCGCGAGAACACGCTGGGCCAGAAGGACCATAAAATCGCCGACGACCTGCTGATCTCCGTGGGCCTCTGCCGCGGGCTGAAAGATTTCGACCGGGCGCTGGCGATTTTGCGCCGCGTCCAGAGCCTGCACGTGGAGGCGTATACGTTCAACAGTGGGGCGGTGGCGGACGATTTCAGCCGCATCGGCGGCGTCTATGGGGAGCAGAAGAAAATCGACAGCGCCATCAATTCGATCGACGCGGCGTTGGCTATCCGCACCAAACTGGGCGGCCCGCTCGACCCCGCGCTGATTTCGGACCTGGACCGCCTGGGTGAATACCACACCATGATGCGCGCCTACGATCTGGCGGAGGCCGCTTTCCGGCACGCGCTGGTGATCCGCGAGACGCTCTATGGCAAGACCCACGCCGACCTGATTTCCACCGTGGACGGCCTGGCCTACGCGCTCTTCGGACAGAAGAAGTATGACGCGGCGGACCCCGTCTACCAGCGCCTGATCGGGCTGTGGGAGTCCTCCGTGGGCAAGGACCACGCGATGGTTGCCGTCGCCCTGGACAAGCTCGCGGTGTTCTACGCGGCACAGAAGAAGTATCCGGAAGTGCGCGACGCGCTGGAGCGCTCCACGGCGATTCGCGCGCGTTTCCTGGCGCTCGGGCTTTCGCAGCAGGCCACCCAGGCATTCACCGAAGGGCACCTGGACCAGGTGAAAGCTTTCTATCGGCGCGGGCTGGCCGTACTCGACCCGCCCAACCCGATCAACGAGGATCTGCGCGCCCAGTTCGAAGGCATGCTCAAGGCGTTGGACGCTCCGCCGCCGAAATCCGCGGCGCCGCCCAGGAAGACCGCCACTCCGCCGAAGAAGACCAGCAAGCTCTGATATACTCCGATCCGGCCAATCCCACCCTACGGTGCGGTCACCGACGGACTCGGCATGCGAGCCATGTCGGCTTCCCACTCTGTGCGCAGTTCGGCGCGGCGCTTGAGGACGTAGGCTTTGGCTTCGTCGAGGTTCTTGAATATACGGTGGCCTTTGATCACGTTGCACGGGCGGCAAGCGGCAACCAGGTTGTCCTGCTTCTTCCCGCCCTGGCGGGCCCTGGGAAGTACAAAGTCCACCGTCATGACCAGGGAGTTTTCGAAATTGGCCATAGCGTCCAGCCCGCAATACTGGCAGCGGTAAAGGTCGCGTTCCAGGACCTTATGGCCTTCTTTCGAGGTTAACGGCTTGGCCAGAGGCATCAGCCCCAGGCGGCCCAGCACTGCTCTCATATGGGCACCCCCAAAGAGAATTCAGGTACGGGCTCATTATGCTCCCGGATCGCGCAAAATGGAAGGGGGCTTACCGGCCGGCGATATCGATGCCCAGCTTTCTGAGCTCTTCGGAGTAATAGCGGCGGAGCAGAATGTCCCACTCCTCGCTGCCTTCGGGGATGTCGCGTTTCTGGGTGCGGATCTTGTTGCGGGCGGCGCGATCCACCTTGTCCTCGGTCATCAGGACTTCGGTGATCTGGCGGACGATCTCCAACCGCACGGCGTTGCTATCCTTGTTGCGCAGGCGCAGTTCGCGGCTCTTGCGGAGCATCTCAATAATCTTGTGGGAGATGTCGCTGACCTTGTCGCGCGAGAGCTTCATGGCGTCGCCGGTGTCGCGGCCGGATGCCTTGACCACTTTGCGCTGCGAAATGAGGGTGTTCTTGATGCGGCGGAACATCTCCTGGTAGCTGACGCCTTCGCGGCGCATGTACTCGCTGTACTGGCTGAGAAGATCGCGCACCTCGTCGTTCAGGCGGTCTTCGACCGCCAGCTCTTCGCAGATGACTTCGGCGATCTTTTCGGCCACGAGATCCGGGTTCGACGTCTCAATGGTGCCGGGTGTCAGACTCTTTACGAGTTGTTTGGAGATGTAGGAAACGAATTCTCTGGCAAGCAGCATGCTGTGTGCGCGAACCCGTAGTTTATCACGTATGAGGTATGATCTCAGCTTATGCCGGTGGAAGAGGTTAGGTCGGCCCAGGCTGGAGCGGCCGGGGTGAGGGCGGGAATCGGGCGCTGGGCGCCCGCCGGGGCCATGCTGGCGGTCTCCCTGATCAGCTATATCGACCGCAATACGCTGGCCCTTTTGGCGCCCACGATCCTGCGTGAGACGCGTCTCAGCGGGGAGCAGTACGGATTCATCATCTCGGCCTTCTCGATTGCCTACATGCTGGCCAATCCGGTGTGGGGCAAGATTCTGGACCGGGCGGGGCTACGGCGCGGCATGACGGTGGCGGTTTCCTGCTGGACGGTGGCCTCGGTGGCGCATGCCTTCGCGGGTGGCCTGTGGAGCTTCGCGGCGGCGCGCGCGGCGCTCGGCTTTGGCGAAGGGGCAACTTTTCCCGGAGGGCTGCGCACGGTGGTGCAGACCCTGCCGGAGGATCGGCGGGGGCGCGGTCTGGCGGTGGCCTACAGCGGCGGATCGCTGGGCGCCGTGGTGACGCCGCTGATCGTGACGCCGATCTTTCTGTGGTGGGGCTGGCGCGGCGCCTTCTGGTTCACGGGAATGGCCGGGCTGGCATGGCTGGGATTGTGGGCCGTGGTTTCGAAACGGCCGGAGATCCGAAAGGCGCGGCCGGCGGCGGAAGCCAAGACCAAGGGACCGCGGCCGGGCGACCGGCGCCTGTGGGCGTACATCTGCGCGTACGCCTTGGGCGCGTTGCCGCTGGGGTTTGTGCTGTACAGTTCGTCGCTCTACCTGGCGCATCCGCTGGGGCGAACGCAAGCGTTCATCGGGAAAGTGCTGTGGATTCCGCCGCTGGGTTGGGAAATCGGCTACTTCGTGTGGGGATGGCTGACGGATCGCGGGCTGAGGAAGGGCGGTTCCCGCCGCGCGGGCTTGCGGCGCATGCTGGGGTGGTGCGCGGTGCTGAATCTCGCCTTCGCGGCCACGCCGCTGGTGCCGGGAACTTTTCCGGTCCTGCTGCTGATGTTTCTGGCCATGTTTGTAGCCTCCGGATTTGTGGTGCTTTCGGTGGCGTATGCGAGCAGCGTTTACGCTTCGGATCACGCGGGCCTGATCGCTGGGGTGGGCGCGGG
>JADGNT010000426.1 GCA_017883345.1 Candidatus Solibacter sp.
GCGGCGCCATACTTTTCAGGATCGATATCGGCGCGGCTGCCGGGGAGGAGAATGGCGTCGCAACGGGTGGCGAGGCGGGCGATCTCCACATTCGTCAGATCGAGCGCAATGATGACGGGCTCGCCACCGGCAAACTCGACCGCCTTCCGATACGGAGGGAGCGCGCGGCCGGCGTAGTCCGACTGCGAGTGCGGGACGGGGATGGCGATGCGGGGGCGCACGGTTTAAGTCTAAAAGATTAACCACGGATTTACACGGATCAACACGGATGAAAGGATTCACCACAGAGGGCACAGAGGTACACAGAGGAAAACGGCAGGTTCCCTTCGCTTCGCTCAAGGGCAGGCCTCGACTCGGAATGACACTTGTTTAAAGTTAGAATGCGATTCCACATGAATTCAGACAATAACGGTTCCGGCAAGCACATATGTGTTTACAGCTCGTCGAGCGACATGGTGGCGCCGGAGTATTTTGCGGTGGCGCGGGAATTGGGCGCGGCGATTGCGCAGCGCGGCCACACGCTTGTTTTTGGCGGGACGAACGTCGGGCTGATGGGAGCGTGCGCGAAGGCGGCGCACCAGGGCGGCGGCAAGGTGATCGGGATCATTCCTTCGTTCATCGCCGACCGCGGGTTAGCGTTCGAAAAGGCGGACGAACTGATCGTCACCAGCGACATGCGGCGGCGGAAGGCGATCATGGAGGAGCGGGCGGACGCGTTCGTGGCGCTGCCGGGCGGATTCGGGACGCTGGAGGAGATGTTCGAGATCATCACGCTCAAGCAATTGCAGCAGCACAACAAGGCGATCGTCTTCCTCAATGCCGCCGGATACTATGGGCCGCTGGCGGCGGCGCTGGAGCACATGTACGAAGCGCAGTTCGCCAAGCCGGCGTACCGGCAGATGTACAGCATTGCGCCGGACGTAGCGACCGCGATCAAGCACGTGGAGAGCTATCGTCCGGCGGAGTTGCCGTCGAAATGGTTCGTGTCGGGCGCGACGTAATATCGCCGGTGTTACCGAAGTGTGTGCAATCGGCCTTTCGAGGTTGACCGGGGTGCCGGAGGCGGTCAGACTCTCAGCACTCACAATGAAATCATCAGTCTGGCTCGGCGCGGGAATCGTGCTTAGTGGGATCCTGCTCGGATGCGGAACTGGGATTGTCCAGAAATCCGCATATTCCGCTAAGCCCTCACAACTCAACGAAATGGAAGCAGCACCGCGTGCAGGGATGAATCCTGCGATCTCTACCACCACACCGATTGTTTTGAGCCGGCCGACGCGTCCGGCACGGCCGGGTGTGGCTGCCACCGCAAGAATGCTTACCATGTTGCCTACGACATTGCCGCCGGCAGTGGCGGGGACTCCCTATTCATTCGCGCTCACGGCGGTTGGGGGTACACCGCCCTATACGTGGGACGGGGGCGCCTGGACGCCTGTCGATACGAATGGCCTGACGATCAACAAGTCCTCGGGCATAATTTCCGGCACTCCGACCTACACCGGGACGATGCCGCTGATCTTTGAAGTCGTGGACTCCAACGGGGCAGCCTCGACGGTGCAATACGATCTTCGGGTAACCGGAACTGGCAGCAGCGGCACGATCACTGGCTCCCCGCTTTCGGGAATACAAGGGCAGAGCTATACCTGGAATTATGGGGCCTCGCTGGCCGGCATCTATTGTGGGCCGGCAAGTAGATTTCTTGCAGGTGTGGTGCCACCCGGACTCGGCTGGGGATTGAACCCGGTGTACTCTCCGACCCAGCCGTACTCTTTGTATGGCACGCCCGATATCGCCGGAGAATTTACCTTCACCATCTCGTACGCCGAAGTCGCGACCGGGAGCTGTACGCCGACAGCGACGAATGCAGCTACTTTTTCAGTGACGATCGCACCGGCTACCTCGCCGGCCTCGCCGGCAGGTTCGTCCAATTGGACACGGCAGTCAACTGCCGCCGTGGTGGCGCCCACGGCCGGACAATGGGATGGTTTCGCGGTCCGAGCCCCTTCCGTGATCAAAGTCGGCAGTACGTACGTGATGTACTACGAAGGCGAAGATAGCGCCACGCATACCCGACAGATCGGCCGTGCGATTTCCAGCGACGGGCTGAGTTGGACAAAGTCGCCGGCGACCCCAGTGCTCGCAGTCGGTCCCTCTGGCGCCTGGGATTCGGGGGAAGTTCGCTATCCGAGCGTGTTCTACGACGGCACAACGTACCGGATGTGGTATTGGGGCGCGGGCAGCGGATGCGACCTGATGGGCCTGGCAACTTCGAGCGATGGGATTACTTGGACGAGGCCACAGACCGCGTCGGGATTCGGAAGCTGCGACTTCGCCGGCCAGTATGCGCCGGGAGCAGTCATTAAGAACGGGTCAACCTTCATGATGTGGTATTGGGAACCTTTGGGAGAGGCGATTGGGTTGGCGACCTCGGCGGACGGCATTTCCTGGACCAACAGCGGGTTGGTGAACATGCCGGTTGATTTCAATAATGGCGCCGGTTTCTCCCGTCCGGTGGTGGTGCTGGACGGCACTACCTTCCGGATGTGGTTCGCAAGACACTACGGATTCGTAGCTGCGGGAAACGCATCGGGCTTTGACATCTACAAGGCAAACATGGGTTACGCGACGTCGAGCGATGGCCTGAACTGGTCCGTGTATCCGGCGAGCGGGGCCACCGTGTTCGGAGCGGGACGGGAGAATGCGTGGGACCATACCGGCGTCGGCGATGCCGCGGTCATCAAAGATGGCACGACGTACAGGATGTGGTACACGGGCGGTCGAATTAATATGCCGTCGCCCGGATACTACGCATTCGTCGAGGGGGCGATCGGCTATGCGGCCATCCCCTGATCCCGGCGTTTGGTTACGTTGACTCATCCATCAACTTGCAATATGCTGCGCCCATCGAGAGCCTGCGGAGAGGTTTCTTGGGCTTGCCACCCCCCAGGGCCGCCCCCCAAGTGAATTGAATCCAGACCGCGCCACGGATTGGAACCCATGCCGATCGACCACATAGGCCGTTACAAAATCGAGGCAGAGCTTGGCAAAGGGGCCATGGGCGTGGTGTACAAGGCCACGGACCCGAACATCGGCCGCACGGTGGCGCTGAAGACCCTGCGCGTGGACGTGAGCGGCATGGAGAGCGAAGAGATGGTGAAGCGCTTTCACGCGGAAGCGCGCAACGCGGGCGTCCTGAACCACGCGCACATCGTCACCATCTACGACGCGCAGGAACTGGAAGGCATCTTCTACATCGCCATGGAGTACATCCAGGGGCAGACCTTGCAGCAGGCGCTCCGGCTGGGCACGCTGCCGGTGGAGAAGGTGATCGATATCACGCGCCAGGTATGCGCGGGCCTGGACTACGCGAGCGCGCGCGGCATCATTCATCGCGACATCAAGCCCGCCAATATCATGATCATGCCCGATGGCACGGTGAAGATCATGGATTTCGGCATCGCCAAGAGCGCGGGGACGGGCATGACGTCCACCGGCCAGGTGCTGGGCACGCCGAACTACATGTCGCCGGAGCAGGTGAAGGGGAAGACGCTGGACGGACGGAGCGACCTGTTCAGCCTGGGCGTGGTGCTGTACGAGATGCTCACGGGCGAGCGCCCATTTACGGGCGAGAACGTGACCACGATCATCTACAAGATCGTGAACGAACATCCGCCGGCGCCGCGCGATCTGGACGGAACGGTGCCTGCGGGGTTGAGCGCGGTGGTGATGAAGGCGCTGGCCAAGAACCGCGACGAACGCTATCAGAAGGGCGCGGACCTGGCCAGGGACCTGGAGAACCACCAGAAATTCGGCGCCGATGTGGGCCAGATGACGTCGACCCTGAGCGACCAGGCGGTGGTGGCGGCCGTACTGCCGCCGATGCGCGCGACCAGCGGGACGGTCGCAGTGCCGCCGGTCGCGGCAGCTGCACCGAAGGCAGCGCCGAAGATTGCGAGCCCGGTCGCGGTCCAGAAGCAAGCCACGCCGCCGAAAAAGGCGCCGGTCGTTGCGAAATCGCAGAAGAGCCCGCTGGCCCTGGCTGGGGCGACGGTGCTGGCAATCGTGCTGTTGGTTGGAGGCTACATTGGGCTCAAGATGAAGTCGAAGCCGGCGGAACAGCCGGCGCCGGCCACAACCGCGCCCGCGCAGCAGTCCGCGCCCTCCGCGGTTGTTCCGGAAGAGAAGAGACCCGCGGAGACTCCAAGTACAACCGCCGCCACACCCGCAGTTGCAGCGCCGACGACAGGCGAGTTGCGCGTCAGTTCGACACCTCCGGGCGCAAGATTCACCATCGACGGCGGCGCCGAATCGCGGTTCGTCGCGCCGTTTACCCTGCCGAAGCTGAAGGAAGGTCCGCACACGGTGGTTTTGACGCTGGATGGCTACCAGCCAGCAACACGGCGGGTGGACGTTGTCGCCGGAAAGCGCGCGAGCCTGAATGCAGCGCTGGTCGCGACATCGGGATTCGTTTCGGTGACGACGAATCCTCCGGGTGCAGCGATCCTGGTGGACGGAAAACCGACGGGAGCGTTCACGCCGGCGAAGATCAAGGTCGATCCGGGCCAGCACAAGATTTCGGTTCACAAGCCGGGTTATCGCGAACAGACGAGCAGCCTGAGCATCCTGGCGGGGCAAACGTTCCCCATGGGCTTCCCGGCGGCCAGTCCAGGCAGCGCTTCGGTGCAGCCGGTGCCCACCACGCCAGCGTCCGCCAGGCAGCCGAAACAGCCGGCGACGTCGCAGAACGTGCCGCCTTCCAATATGCCCCAGGCACAGCAGCAACAACCGGCCAAGGAAGGCGGAAACCCATTCCGCAAACTGGGGAAACTGTTCGGCAATAAGGAAGATGGAGGCACCCTGGAAATCCGCACCAATCCCAAGGGGGCGGAGGTCCTGGTGAACGGCAATCCGACGGGCAAGAAGACGCCAGTGAAGACCTCATCGCCAGTGGGCAAGTACACGATCACGCTGCGCTTGGAAGGTTACAAGCCGGTGACCCGAAGTATCGAAGTGACCAAGGGCAAGGCCACCGGGATCGAAGAGACGCTGGAGAAGCAGTAAAGCGGGCGCAAGGCGCAAGGCTCATGGTGGAGCAAATCTGCCCGCGCCTAGCGAACAAACGGCGCAAACTTACGTTAAGGGCTGTTATCGCTCGTCATCGTGGAACTTGGTCGTGCGGCAAGAGCAGATTAAAGCAGGAGCATGGCGACAAGGGGAACCCATCGATGTCGCTTTGGTTTAGCTTTTTTGTCCAAGAAAAAAACCAGGACGC
>JADGNT010000022.1 GCA_017883345.1 Candidatus Solibacter sp.
ACGCGCGGCAGCATCTGGTGGATCACGAGATCGACGTAGTCGCGGATGCGGCCGAGATACTCGTCGGGGACCTCGTGGGCGCCCAGGAACGTGGGTACGTAGCGCAGGCGGGCGTCGGCGTTAAGTTGGCGGATGGTGTTCAGGATCTTGATTTCGGCATCGGGCGAGAGGCCGTAGCCCGACTTGGCTTCGATGGTGGTGGTGCCGCCAGAAAGGAACCAGTCGGCGTAGCGGCGGCCGGCGGCGAGCAGCCAATCGGCGGAGGCCTCGCGGGTGAGGCGGACGGTGGCTCGGATGCCCCCGCCGGATGCCGCGATCTCGGCGTAGGTGGCGCCTTCCACGCGGCGTTCAAACTCGCCGGCGCGGTTGCCGGCGAACACCGGATGCGTGTGTGCGTCGATGAAGCCGGGGAGTACGATGCGGCCGCCGGCGTCGACGATTTCGGTGTCCGCGGAGAAGGAACGCTCGATCTCCGCGCGCGGGCCCACGGCGGCGATGCGTCCGTCGCATACGTGCAGAGCGCCATCGGCGATGATGGCGAGAGAGCGCATGGCGGGTCCCGAGCGCGCGCCGGGCGGGCCCGCGAGGGTGACGAGTTGGCGGCAGTGTAGGACGGCGAGATCAGTCATGGGTCAGGCACTCCAGCCGTGTGGGGCGGACCCCCGGTCCGCAGCCGACGCCCTCGCCGGCTTGCTTCGTTTGGTTGAAGCTGATTTCGTTGGCGAGAAGCGGGTCCAGGGGGACCCGCGCGGACCAGGGGGTCCGCCCCACCATGGCTGGCGGCATTACGATTCATTTTAGGGACTGTATGCGCGTGGTCACGGCCAGCTTGAAGGCTTCGTCCTGGATTGACTCCAGATTGATGTTGACGTTTTCCAGCGCGCCGGCGCGGGCGGCTGTTGCCAGGGCTTTCGCCACGGCTAGATCGCTGGCGAACCTGGCGGGGATCTGGAGGGCGTCGAGACGCTGCTGCATGGCGTGAATCCGCTCCACCACCTGAAGCGGCACAACGGCTGCGCCGTGGAGCGCCTCCTCGATGAACCCAGCGCGCTCGGCTTTGGGCCGCTTGTAGGCGAGCATCACGGCGTTGAAGGCTTCGGCGTCGCGATCCACGGCCGCGGTGAAGAAGCGGCGGTCGTCTTCGAAGGGCTCGCTCGCCAGTTTGGCGAGGCGCGTCACCATGGAACCGAGGGCGGCGGACATGGCTGCGGCGGCCGCCGCGGCGCTGCCGCCGCCTGGGGTGGCACTGGGCGAAGCCAGCGCGTCGAGAAATTCGGGCAGTCCGCGGCGCGCGGAG
Source organism: Candidatus Solibacter sp. (assembly GCA_017883345.1). GTDB lineage: Bacteria > Acidobacteriota > Terriglobia > Bryobacterales > Bryobacteraceae > Solibacter. The sequence goes on from JADGNT010000022.1 coordinate 1,298, forward strand.
AGCGCTTCGGCGATGCGGTTTTCCAGCACGAGCTCGGGGCGGAAGTTCTCGTAGCGCAGGAAGTATTCGGCGGAGAGTTCGATGGCCTTGCGGGGAATCAGCCCGACGATTTCGCTGCCGGCCACGGCGACGCCATAGCGCTCGGCTTCGCGGCGCACGGCCTCGAACACTACATGCATGGGCGTCTGTTCGAAATCGGTGAGGTTGATCGACACTTGCGCGAGGTTGCGCGAGACCAGCATCACGCCCATGGACTTCACGTAGCGGAAGCCGCCGCTAGAGAAGCGGATGGTCTTGGCGATGCGTTTGGCAATGGCGACGTCGGGCGTGTTGAGGTTGATGTTGTAGGCGATCAGAAATTTGCGCGCGCCGGTGACGGTGGCGCCGGCGGTGGGGTGACAGACCGGGTCGCCGATATCCGGATCGCGCGCCGGGACGGTGCCCATTTCTTGGACCAGCGCCTCGAACTGGCCGCGGCGGATGTTCTCCAGGTTGGTGCGTTCTGGCCGGCGCGCGGCGGCCTCGTAGAGGTAGACCGGGACCTTCAGTTTGCTCCAGATCTCCGCGCCCAGCCGCTCGGCGAGTTGGACGCACTCTGCAAGCGTGACAGATTCGATGGGGATGAAGGGGACCACGTCGGCCGCGCCGATGCGCGGGTGCGCGCCCTGCTGCCTGGTGAGATCGATCAGGGCGACGGCCTTTTCCACCGCGCGGAAGGCGGCATCGGCCACCGCGGCGGGCGGGCCTACGAAGGTGAGGACGCTGCGGTTGTGATCGGCATCGGCTTCGCGGTCCAGCAGGACCACCTCGGGGACGGCGAGGATGGCCTGCACGATGGCGTCAATTTTGCCGGCATCGCGGCCTTCGGAAAAATTGGGGACACACTCGACGAGTTGGCGCGGCATTTACTCTCCTAATGTAACAACGTGGGGTCACTGCGCCGCAGGGCATCTTCACCGCGTTTGAAGGTGCGATCTTGACGCGGAGACGCGGAGACGCGGAGCAAGACGCGGAGAACCGAAGCGAGAGAGTCAAAAACCTGAGAACACGGAGACAGCGGAGGAAGACTCGTCGTCGCGGCTCTGTGACTAGCGAAGGGCGCTGTTGTTTCCTCTTGGGGAACCTCCCCGCTTCGCGCCGCAGGCCACCGTCCTCCGCTTCCTCCGCGCCTCCGCGCCTCCGCGTCAAAGTCACTGTCTCGGGTTTGCGTCATGCGCCCGGCCGCTTGATGCCATGAGTCTCGGCGAAGCGGATGGCCTCGGGATAGCCGGCGTCGGCGTGGCGGACTACGCCCAGGCCGGGGTCGCTCGTCAGGACTCGTTCCAGGCGGCGATCCATCTCCGCCGTGCCGTCGGCGACCACGACCATGCCGGCATGCTGCGAGTAGCCGATGCCGACGCCGCCGCCATTGTGGATGCTCACCCAGGAGGCGCCGGCGGCGGTGTTCACCAGGGCGTTGAGCAGCGGCCAATCGGCGATGGCGTCAGAGCCGTCGCGCATGCCTTCGGTCTCGCGAAACGGCGAGGCGACGGAGCCGGTGTCCAGGTGGTCGCGGCCGATCACGATGGGGGCCTTCAATTCTCCATTGCGCACCAGCCGGTTGATGGCGAGGCCGAATTCGGCGCGCTCGCCGTAGCCCAGCCAGCAGATGCGCGCCGGCAGGCCCTGAAACTGAATGCGTTGGCGCGCCAGCGGGAGCCATCGCGCCAGAGTCTCATCATGCGGGAATAGCTCGGCGGCGAGCCGATCGGTGCGGTAGATATCCGCCGGATCGCCGGAGAGCGCCACCCAACGGAAGGGGCCGCGCCCTTCGCAGAACAGCGGGCGGATGTACTCGGGGACGAAGCCGGGGATGTCGAAGGCGCGCTCCACGCCGGCATTCTTGGCCTGGGTGCGGAGGTTGTTGCCGTAATCGAAGGTCACGGCGCCGGCCTTGCGGAGTTCGAGCATGGCCTCGACATGCGCGCCCATGGCGGCCATGCTGCGTGCCACGTACTCTTTGGGATTTCGCGCGCGCAGCACACGGGCTTCCGCGAGCGTCATGCCGTTGGGCACGTAACCGTTGAGCGGATCGTGCGCGCTGGTCTGGTCGGTGAGGACGTCGGGAACGATGCCGCGACGCGCCATCTCGGGGAGGACGTCGGCGCAGTTGCCCACCAGGGCGACGGAGACGGCCTCCGGTCCGGCGAGAAGTTCTAGGGCTTCGTCGAGCGTGCGGGCCATGCGGTCGCAGTAGCCGGTGGCGAGGCGGCGCTGGATGCGCGCGGGATCCACCTCGATCGCGAGGAAGCGCGCGCCGTTCATGGTGGCGGCGAGCGGTTGCGCGCCACCCATTCCGCCCATGCCGCCGGAGACCACCAGTTTGCCGGCGAGCGATCCGCCGAAGTGTTTCCTGGCGAGCGAGGCGAAGGTCTCGTACGTGCCCTGCACGATGCCCTGGCTGCCGATGTAGATCCAGGAGCCAGCGGTCATCTGCCCGTACATGGTGAGGCCCATCTTTTCCAGGCGGTTGAATTCGTCCCAGTTCGACCAGTGTCCGACCAGGTTGGAATTGGCCAGCAAGACGCGCGGCGATTCGGGATGGGTGCGGAAGATGCCCACCGGACGGCCCGACTGCACGAGCAGGGTTTCATCGTTGGCCAGCGATTCCAGTGCGCGCACGATGGCGTGGAACGACGGCCAGTCGCGCGCCGCGCGGCCGGTGCCGCCGTAGACGATTAGCTCGTCGGGGTTCTCGGCGACCTCGGGATCGAGATTGTTGTGCAACATGCGCAGCGCGGCTTCCTGGTGCCATCCCTGGCAGCGGAGGGCGGCGCCGCGAGGGGCGTGGACGGCGGGAATCAGGCTCATTGACATGCTCCCACCGGGGCCGGCAGCGACTCCGGAATGGCCCATTCGTCAAACTTGCCCTGGCGGATGGCGCGGGCGAGGTTCTCAATATCGATGGAGAGCGGGCGGTCTTCGCCGAGCGGCGGAGCGATGGTGCGGACCACGTCGCGCACGCGGCGCAATTCCGGACCCGGCTCGAAAGCTTCGCGATAGCGTAGGGCTTCCGTGGCGGCCAGCAGTTCGATGGCGGCGATGTACTCGCCGTTCTCCACGATGGTGCGCAGCTTGAGGGCGGCGGTCATGCCCATGGAAACGTGATCCTCCTGGCCGCCGGAGGTGGGCACGTTATCGACGCTCGCGGGATGCGCCAGCACCTTGCACTCGTTGAGCAGCGAGACGGCGGCGACGTGGGCGATCATGAAGCCGCTGCTGAGGCCGGGATGAGCGGCGAGAAACGCGGGGAGCCCCTGGTTGAGGTCGGGATTGACCAGGCGATCGATGCGGCGTTCGGCGACGCCAGCGAGGGTGGTGAGGGCGATGGCGGCGGTATCGAAGGCGAGAGCGAGCGGCGCACCGTGGAAGTTGCCGCCGGAGAGCACGGCACCGGATTCGGCGAAGACGAGCGGGTTATCGGTGGCGGAGCCGGTCTCGATCTCGACGCTGCCGGTTGCGAAGCGCAGTGCGCCGCGCACCGCGCCGTGCACTTGCGGCATGCAGCGCAGGCTGTAGGCGTCCTGCACGCGGGCGGGAGCGGTGCGGCGGTCGGGCGCGACGTCGCTCCCCTCCAAGAGTGCGCGCAGGCGGGCGGCGACGATGCCCTGTCCGGGATGCGGGCGCGCAGCGTGTATGCGCTGGTCGAAGGCGACGGGGGTGCCGAGCAGGGCGGCGAGAGTCATGGCGCCCGCGACGTCGGCGAGGCCGGCGAGGCGTGTGGCCCGCCACAGGGCGAGCGCGCCCACGGCGGTGAGCGCCTGGGTTCCATTGAGCAGCGCGAGACCTTCCTTGGCTTCAAGGCGGACGGGCTCGATGCCGGCGCGCTCTAGCGCAGTGCGGCCCGGCATGCGCTCGCCGCGATAGATGGCTTCGCCTTCGCCGATGACACAGAGCGCGAGGTGGGCGAGCGGGGCGAGATCGCCAGAGGCGCCGACCGAGCCTTTCGAGGGGATCACGGGATGCACGCCGCGATTCAACATGAGCGTGAGGGTCTGGGCAACGAGGGGGCGCACGCCGCTAAGCCCGCGCGCCAGCGTGTTGGCGCGCAGGGCCACGATGACGCGCGTCTCAGGCTCGGATAGCGGTACAGAGAGCCCGCAGGCGTGGCTGCGCACCAGGTTGAGTTGCAGGCGAGCGAGTTCGCCGTTAGAGATGCGCACCTCGCAGAGTTTGCCAAAGCCGGTATTGATGCCGTAGACGGGGAGGCAACCTTCGGCGACGCGGCGCACCACGGCGCGCGAGGCGTCCATTTGGGCGATGGCGGCGGGAGAGATCTGAACGCGGACGGACCCAGAGGGTACCCCGTCCGCGATCCGAGCGATTTCGTGCAATGAAAGAGGCTGACCGCTGAGTTGCAGCATTCTGTCGGAATAATAACTCGCGACGGATGGTTTTTGAATAGCGAATCGTCGGTAAAATGAGGATATGGCCATCGAATCGAGTGTATTGTTGGACGAAATCGGCAGAAAGCTGCTCGCGGCGCTACAGGAGGACGCGCGTTTGAGCTACGCGGAGTTGGGGCGGCGGATCGGGCTGTCGCCCGCGGCCACGGCGGAGCGTCTGCGCCGCTTGGAGGAAGTGGGGATCATCACGGGGTACCGGGTGGAAATCGACCGCGAGGCACTCGGGCTGCCGGTGCTCGGGATCGTGCGGTTGAGCTGCGACGGGGTGAAGTACCGGCCGTTTTTGAAGGCGGTGCAGGCGATGGAGCGCGTGACGGAGTGCCATCACGTGGCCGGCGGCGACGCGTTCATTTTGAAAGTAGTGGCGGAGAGCGTCACGGAGTTAGGTCGGGTGGTGGAGAAGCTGCTGGATTTCGGCGTGCCGACGACGAGCATCGTATTCTCGTCGCCGGTGCCACGGCGGGCGCTACGCGTGGGGTAGAGGCTCCTTTCGGACATCTAACTCCCAAATGGAACAGACCACAAAAGCCGGTGGTCTGTCCTACCGCGGGACGACGGTAAAATCGTCGAAGAGGCTGACGCTGTCGGTCTTCGACCAGACGCCCACCTTGCCAGTGACGGGCTCGGGCAAGGTGTAGTCGAGCAGCTTCTTGCCATTGAGATAGCCTTCTAACTTAGTGCCCTGGACGGCAATCTTCATGGCGTACCACTCTTTGCGCTGGAGCGGCATGTCCTCGGCGCCTTTCTTGACGAACTTGCGCGTGCCTTTGTTAAAGGTCCATAAGACGAGGTTATCTTCCTTGCCGTTGAAGCGGACCGTGAGGTAATCGCCGTTGGGTTTGACGTTGAAGAGGATGCCGGCGCAGGTGTCGAGCGCGCCATCCACCAGTTGAAAGCGCATGGAGATTTCGCCGTTACGGAAGTCGTCGACGCCCTGCGCCACGGCGTAGGGGAAGTAGGCGAACGCCTTCACGTTGTCGATGAAGTCTTCGTGTTTTGCGCCGTAGATGGCGCGGGCCTTATCGGCCAGACCGCCGGAGGGATCGCCGCGCTTCCACTGGCGGCCATCCACCATCAATACGTTCTTCGCGCCGTCCTTGGTCACGATCCAGTTACCCACGATGGGAATGAAGTGGGTGGGCTCGGCGCCGGCCTTCTCGCCGGCAACGTCGATCTTGACGGGCTTTAGTTGGGCGAGCGGGGGTTGGGCGAGCGCGAAAAAGTTGGCGGAGAGCGCGCAAACTACGGAGGCGATAGTAGTGATTCGATTCACGGATTAGCTCCAGTTCCGCAAGTGTAGCCACCCGGCGATGGCTATGGCAAGTGGCCAGATGGCGTAGTAGAGCACGGCTGCGCCGCTTGGGGTGGCGGGCAGCGGGTGGCCGGGGAATTCGCTTTCGCGGCGGACCGGCGGCGGCACCCGCGCCAGTTGATAGAGATTGTCGAGCACGATGGGTTCGGTGGTGGAGCGGGTCATCGATTTGCGGCCGGCGAGTTGGTACCAGACCTCGCCGTAACGATCGCCGCCCGCTTCGAAGAGTCCGGTGCGGGAATGCGCGGCATGGACGATTTCGACTTCGGGGAGGATGCGGGCGAGTTTGGCGAGGATGTTGCGGTCCAGGTCCATCAGGCGCGGGTCTTCGGGGGAGAGGAATACGGTGACGCGGAGAGGCTGGCGGATGCGGGCGAGGGCACTCTCGTCGGCGGCGGAGAAGCTGTTGCGGCGATTCTCGCTGAGGTCCCTGGCGGAGCGCAGGCGCGAGGCGGCGGCGCCGGTGAGGGTCAAAAGTAACAGGATGGCGGCTCCGGCGATGAGGCGGTAACGGATGGTGCGGCCGGGGTGGAGCCAGACGGCGGCGAGGGCAAATCCGGCGAGGCCGATGGCGACGGTGACGAGAACCGTCGCGAGGCGGAGTTCTCCCTGTTCGAAGACGCGCAGGGCGGCGGTGGGGGTGTAGGACGCGAGCTTCTGAAGCGCGCCGCCGCGGCCGGCGGCGATAAATTCGAGGGCCCACGTGCCCACCGTGAAGCCGAGGGTCGCGATGGCGGCAGAGGCCGCCCCGTTGGCGATGGCGCCGGCGGCAACGGCAAGCCCCGCCGCCAGCACGACGCGCAGCAGGTGGCCGAGCAGGAGATTCAGCACCTCTGGCTGATAGAGGGTTCCGCCGTAGAGTTTCCAGAGGACGAGCGCGGCGAGCCCGGGAAGCCAGGCGACGAGCCAGCCGGCGAGCAGGGTCAACCCTTTGGCGAGCAGCATGGCGCCGGGCGAGGCGGGCGATTGCAGCAGGAGCTTCCAAGCGCCGCTGGCCTTTTCGGCGGCGACCAGGCGGATGGCGACGAAGGGGAAGAGCAGGGTGACGGCGAGATCGTAGGCGCCGAAGGTGGGCACGAGGATGCCATCGAGCGGGCTGAGTCCCTGCCCGAGCGCGGCGGGTCCGCCGGCGATGCCGCTGGCTTCGGCGTAGGTATCCACGGCGGTGATGAAGCCGTGGCCCACCAGCGGGCCGATCATGAGGAGCAGGAGCCAGAAGGCGCGGGAGGCCATGAGCTCGCGGAATTCCTTGGCGGCGAGCCAGCGGAATCTACGTGAGGGCAAGGGGGGCCTCCCTAAGCCGGCGAGTTTTGGAGAGCGAAGGGGTCCATTCAACGCAGAGACGCCGAGAACGCAGAGGAAAGCGCAGAGAAGGTATTTTGACGCGGAGACGCGGAGGAAAGGAGAGTCCGAGGAGGAAAAATGCCCCCATGAATGGGGTCGGCCCAGAGGGCACCCCAGCCTGAAAGGCTACGCTACGTGAGGGCAAGGAAGACCTCCTCGAGTCCGGCGCCGTCCACGCCGGCGAGACCAGCGAGAGAGCGCAGTTCGGGCAGCGTGCCCACGCCCACGACGCGGCCGCGGCTGAGCAGCACCAGGCGGTCGCACATGCGGGCGGCATCGACCAGTTGGTGAATCGAGACGAAGAGGGTGCGGCCGCGCGCGGGGACGGTGCGCAAGAGCGCCATGACGTCGCGAGTCTGGCGAAAATCGAGGCCGTCGAAGGGTTCGTCCAGCAGCAGCAAGGGTTGCGGCGTGAGCAGGCCGAGAGCCAGCAGGACGCGCTTGGCTTCTCCCTTGGAGAGCGAGCCGATGCGCGAGCGGAGGAGAGGCTCGAGTTTGAGATCTCTTGTAATTGCGGCGGCGAGCGCGGCGCCTTCGCCTGGCGGACGCCCGTAGAGCGCTTCGAAGAAGGCGAGCACCCAGTGGACGGGCTGGTCGGCCCAGGGGCGTATGCCATCCGGGAGGTAGAAAAGCGCCTGCTTGCGGCGGCTCGCGGGCAGCGGCGCGCCGCGGAACTCGACCGTGCCGCCATCGGTGGGGAGGAGTCCGGCGAGGCATTCGAACAGCGTGGTCTTGCCTGCGCCGTTGGGGCCGATCAAGCCGAGGACTTCGCCTTCGTGGATGGTGAAGCTGGCCGCCTCCAGCACGGTGCTGGGTCCGTAACGTTTGGTGATGCCCTGGGCCTTGCACAGCATGGGGCTAATGGGCGGGCGCCAGGAAACGCGCGATGCGGCCTTGCGGGCCGACGGCCCATCCGGCGCCGCCAGGGACGAAGCTCATGGCGTTGTAAGCGCCGCTATCGAAGAGCTTCCAGGTTTTGCCGCCATCGCCGGAGAGGTCGGAACCGGAGGTGCCGGTGACGATCCACAGCTTGCGGCCGGGCACGTAAGAGACGGCGGAACGGAAGCCTTTGGGGCCGGCGTTCGGCGGGGACGACCAGGAGCGGCCGCCATCGGAGGTGAGGGCGATGTTCTGGCGGTCATCGGTGTCCTTGGAGTAATCGCCGCCGACGGCGATGCCGTGGCTAGGGTCGGCGAAGGCGAGGGAGAAGATGCCGGCGGAAGGGCTATCGTGGCGAATCGGGGTGCCGGCGACTGTCCACGAGAGGCCGCGATCTCTGGAGTGGAAGATGCGGGCGGCGCTGGGGCCGCCGGTGGCGAAGAAGGCGTCCTGCTTGCCGAGCAGGGTGAGGCACGTATTGCTGGCGGCGAACGAGCCCTCGTTGGGCAGCGCCGCGGGAGGGTTGCGGCGCTGCCAGGTGGCGCCGCCGTCATCGGTGGTGAGGACCTCGGCGCGGCCGTCGATTGGGTCGCCGATCACGATGCCGTGTTGCGCATCCCAGAAAGCGATGGCGTCGAAGAAGCCTTGGGGATCGGGGTTGGTGAACAGGAGTGTCCAGTGGCGGCCCGCGTCGCTGGTTTTATAGATGCGGGATTGGTCGCCGGAGCCGGCGCTCATGAGGTAGACGGTGCGCGCGTCGATGGCGCGGATGCCGCGGAAGTCGAGGGTTTCGGCGCCCGGGACTTTGGCGGCGCGCCAGGTGACGCCGCCATCGGTGGTGGCGAGCCAGGCGCCGCCGCTACCGCTGGCCCAGACGGAGCGGGCGTCGACCGCGCTGACACCGCGCAGCGAGGCGCGGGTGTTGCTGGTCTGGGGCGCCCAGGTCTGCGCCAGGAGAGCAGCGGTGAAACATAGCGCGGGAAGGAGCTTCATGTTTTCACCATGGTAGTCGATTGCGGCGTGGCGGCGTAGTTGGGCGGTGGGACGAAAAACCACCTCGCACATCGTGCCAGACCGGGGACAGACAGGCCTGACAGCGAATTTCCGGCAAAGTCAGCCAGAAATTCATGTCAGGCTTGTCAGTCCCCGGGGCCGTGCTAGTGTGAATGAGAGGAGCGTTCCGGATGCGGGCGATCGGGATCATGCTGCTCATCCCGTGGGTGGGCGGCGCGCAAGCGGGGTACCCTCCGGGTCCGCCGGAGAATGCGGCGCTGGTGCGCGGAGTGCTGCTGGAGTGCGATGCGCGCTCGGCGGGCGAGTTGAGCATCCGCGCCGGCGACAACCGGGTACTGCGTTATCAGTTCGACCGCAAGACTTACGTGGAACGCGAGGAGCACCTGACGGAGGCTGCGCGGCTGGTAGCGGGCGAGACGGTGGAAGTGCTCTCCGACGCCGTCGCCGGGTACGCGCTGCGCTACGCGCGAACCATCCACGTCATCGAGCGCGCGCTACCGCCCCGGCCCCAGACGCTGGGCAGGCTGCGCGCGTACGACCCCAAAACGGAACCGGCGATTCGAGCGGGAAACATCACGTTTGCCGGAGTGGTATTCCGCTTGAACAGCCAGCGGGTGGTACTGCACACCCGCGAGGCGGGCGACCTGAGCATCCTGCTGCGCAAGGACACGCGTTACCTGGCCGACGGGCAGTTGGTGGATGCCGAGTCGCTAAAACCCAACATGCGCGTCTTTGTGCGGGCGGGCAAGGATCTCTACAACGAGGTAGAAGCCTACCAGGTGATTTGGGGCACGATTCTCACTCCACGCTGACCTTGGCGGCTCAGCGGGCCAGCGCGATGGCCAGCAGGAGGGCGCGTTGGGTGCCGCGCCACGAGTCCGTGGCGTCGAAGGTCTCGTTGAGCGAGTGGGCTCCGGCGCCCGCGCCGCCGCCGCTGATGGTGATGGCGGGAATCTTCAGATTCATAGGCACGTTGGAATCGGTGGAGCCTTCGCGGAGCGCCTCCTCGATCTGCATGGCGTGGGACACAGCGATGGCGGTCTGCACGATCGGGCTATCCTTGGCAGTCTGGCCGGCCGGGCGCACGCCGACCAGTTCGGCGGAGGCGGAGACCGGGCCGCGATTGTTCCAGCGGGCGTTTTCCTCGGCGACGGCCTGCTGAATCGCGGCATGGAACCGGGTATCGAGATCCTGGAGCGCGGCGGGTTCGGCCGAACGCATGTCCACTTCCATCCAGGCTTCAAAGGGGATGGCGTTGACGGAGGTGCCGCCGCCGACGCGTCCCACGTTGAAGGTGGTCTTGGGCTGGCGCGGGACTTCGAGGGCGTCGATCCTGGCGATGGCGCGCCCCATGGCCTGTATGGGATTGGCCATGCCGAAAGCGCCGTAGCTGTGGCCGCCGGGCCCTTTGAACGTCACCTTGTAGCGGTGGCTGCCCACGCCGATGTGCGTGATGCCGAGACCGGCGCCGTCCACCGAGACGAACTTATCGATCTGTCCTTTGAGACTGTCGAAGAAGAGGCTCTTCATGCCGCGCAGGTCGCCCAGGCCTTCCTCGCCGACATCGGCGACAAAGGTGATGGTGCCGGGGGTTTCGACGGGCCCCGCGTTCAGGGCGCGGATGACGGCGAGCATGACGGCAAGACCGCGGCAATCGTCGCCGATGCCCGGGGCTTTGAGGACATTGCCCTGGCGGGTGACTTTGACGTTGGTGCCTTCCGGGAAGACGGTATCGAGGTGGGCGGCGAATACCAGGTTGGGCCTCGCGGCCTTGCCGGGACGGACGCCGATCACGTTGCCGGCCCCGTCGATGCGTACGTCGCGCAGGCCCAGTTCCTGGAACAGGCGTTGCAACTCCTGTCCGCGGACGGCTTCCTGGAAGGGCGGTGCGGGAATTTCGCAGAGCCGGGCCTGAAGGTCGAGGGTACGCGGCTCGTTGCGCCTGGCGGCTTCCATGGCGGCGCGCACGGCGGGAACGTGGCTCAGTTCGGCAGGCGTTTGGCCCAGGCAAACTCGCGCCGCGAGGAGCAGCAGAGTGTATCGAAACGTCATGATTCAGAGTGGCACAAGTCGCTCATGACGCCTACGGCGTCTGACCGAATGATGAACATGTTCGTCCGGCGGGGTCGCGCCGTGTGTGCAGGACGGTCTCCGGGGCGGAATAACGCGGCGGCGCGGAGGAAGAATGCCCCCTATGCCGCATGCGGCATAGGGGGCACTATGCCGCTTCCCGGACTATGCCGCGGGGATTAGAACGAACTGGTCCAAGCCCCTCAGAATGCAGGGTTGCTGGCGCGCCAGCCGTTCAACATGCGGCATAGTCCGGAGGCTTGGGATCAGAGTTGTTTGAGGAAGGCCAGCAACTCGTCGTCCGGTTGATAGCGTTTGGGAGCGCCTTTGACCGGGTTGGTCTTGGCCAAGGCTTGTTCCTTCAACGCAAGATCGGCGTCGAGATAGATCTGGGTGGTTTCGACGGACTCGTGGCCGAGCCAAAGCGCAATCACCGCTCGATCTACACCGGCCTGTAGCAACTCCATGGCAGCGGCGTGCCGCAGGACATGTGGCGAGACTCGTTTCTTGCGCAGTGAAGCGCAGTTTTTCCGCGCCTGCGCCACGTGGCGTGCCAGCAAGTGCTGAACACCATCGGCACTCAAAGGTCCGCCTCGGGTGCTGGGAAACAGCGTTTTAGAGTCTTCTCTGCCTGGCTCCCGAATCCAATGCTTCAGGACCGCGACCGTAGGCTTGGCCAAGGGAGTACAACGTTGCTTTCGTCCTTTTCCCCGGCAACGCACATGTGCGCCGGCTCCGAGCGTGACGTCCTCGTGCCGCCACGCGGTCATCTCGCTCAATCGCAGGCCGGTCTGAACAGCAGTGAGCAGAAAAGCGTGGTCGCGGCGTCCCAGCCACTTCGTTCGATTCGGCGGGGTACCCTCTGGGTCCAGCAGCGCCTCGATCTCTGGCCGGGTCGGAAAGCCCACCAGTGCGCGTCGCTGCCGTTGGTTGGGAATCGCCAGCACGCGTTGGATGATGCCGCTGTGCGCCGGCGCTTCCAGCGAGGCGTAGCGGAAAAACGACCGGATGGCCGTCAAACGCAGGTTCCGGCTTCTGGCGCCATTGTGCCGGCGGTTTTCCAGATCTTCCAGGAACGCCCCGATCAAAGAGGCATCCAGATCGTCCAGCCCCAACTGAGAGGGGGCCTTGCGTAGCCGTTTCTGGGCGAACTGCAACAGCAGGCGGAACGTGTCGCGATAGGAGGCGATGGTGTGAGGGCTGACTTTCCGCTGCGTCATCAAACGGGTAGTGAAGAACGACTGCAACAAGGCAGGAAGATTAGCGGGATCCCGCATGCAAGGCCTCCCATCGTTTCTCCAGCCTCTTGGCGGCTGCTCCCAACAGTTCGGGAGTGCCGGTCAGATACCAATAGGTGTCGGTAACATGGGCATGCCCGAGATAGGTGGACAAGATGGGCAAGCGCCGCTTGGGATCCTCCCCATTGCGATACCAGCGCAACAAAGTCTCGACCGCAAATCGGTGTCGAAAATCGTGCAAGCGCGGGCCACGGCTGGCATCCACAGCACGCAATCCAATCTGTCGAGACAGGATGTAGAACGCCCGGTGGACCTCGCCTTTATCCAGCCGGTTGCCGTTCAGCTTTACCAGGAAATGTCCCTCGGCGCGCACGCCAAAGCGCTCGTCCCGGCGTTTCGCGTAGTCGGCCAGGACCTTACAAGTCGAGGCATGCAGCGGCACCAGACGGGACTTTCCAAACTTGGCCCCTCGAATCGTGAGAATGCCTTCGGACCAATCCATATCCCCAGCTCGGAGGCTGAGCGCCTCACCCAGCCGCAGGCCTGTGACCGCCAGCAACCCGAACAGACAGTGGTAGGTCCAGGGCCGTAGAGGGTCGATGGAAGGCCGGGTCTTAGCAGCCTTCAGCAGCGTTCGGATTTCGTGATCGGAATAGAAGTAGGGCTGAGCGCGTTGGGGCCGGTAGGGCAGCAGACCCAGTGGCGGAACCTCTGTCGAGGGATCCGTCGCACTCCAGTGCCGGGCGAAGCCACGCACGATGCTGAGCCGCGCCGCCCATTCACCGGGTGTGTGATGGGCCTCTTGCGTGGCCCATTCCAGTGCCAGGTTTACGGTAATGCGGGCACTGCGTTTTCGTGCCAGGAATGACACGAACTCCCGCAGCCCGGCCTCATGTCGAACCAGCTTGAACCCCAGGCCACGGCGCATCGTCAGGTAGTCTCCGACAGCCTTGCTAAGGCGATTCATCGACCACCCCCTGGCCAGGGCAACGCCAAGGTGTGCAAGGCGGTGACATCTACTTTGGCGTAGATCGCTGTCGTGTTTGGGCTTTGCTGCCGCGGCAGTTCGCCAATCTCATCCAGCGAGCCTCCCTGCCGAAGCAGGCTCGTGGCTAGAGAATGGCGAAGCACATGGGCGCCGGTGTGCGCCGACTCCACGCCGGCATGTTTCAGGGCGCGCCTAACGAGCGAGGAGATCGTCGATGAGTTCCCAAAGCCGACTAACGGAGCCCGGTGGCGAAGGAACACTCTGCGGGTGGCCGACCGCGGGCGGTCGTGACGTAAATAGGCGGCAAGGGCCGCGCCTACGTCGGCGGCCAACGGCAGTTGGGCCGATTTCCCGCCCTTTCCGCGAAGGGTAATCTGACCCGTGCTCCAATCGATATCGTCTAAGCTCAGCCCCACAACCTCCCCAGCGCGTACGCCGAGCCTGGCGAGCAGCAGCAAGATCGCATGGTTCCGCCGTCCGACGGACGTCGTTTGATCGCAGCACTCCAGAATACGCTCCACCGTGGCAGCCGGAAGAAACCTCGGAAGCGTGGAAAGCGACCAGTTGGGGACCGTGGGGACGCAAGCAGCAAGATCGGTAGCGATTGCTCCGCGGTGTCGCCGATAGCGAAAGAAAGACCGAAGCGCCGTTACCATCAGCCTGGCCCGCATAGGACTCAACTGACGCGCGTGACGCATCACGAATCCGGTGACGTGCGGTGCGCGTAGCATGGCGAAGTTCGGAGCCCTGTTGTGAAATCGCTCGGACAAGAACTGCTCCATGACGGCAACGTAGTGGAGCAGCGTTAATGGGGACAGACCGCGTTCCTGCAATAGGTAGCGCTGGAAGTCGGCGACGATCCTGGCTTGGGCGTTGTCCGTGACCGGTGGCTGGTGCGGCTTCACAACGCCTTTCTGGCGAAGCATGGTCAACAGTCGCTGCAAGGTCTTCGGATCGCCTCTGCGAACCCGCCGCGGCCGACCGCGAAGTCGCAGAAATCGATCCACAACCTTGCTGTCCAGCGCGTGGACATCAATGTTTTTCTGCTTCCGCCACCGGCTGAAATCGGCGATTGCGACAATCTGCTGTCTGATCGAGTCGTGACTATAGCCCTGTTCGGCTACACCGGCCGCATCGGCATCGAGGTGTTCACTCAAAGGCCCTTGGCGAAGCCGTTCAATCGTGCTTGAGAAGGTGAAGAGTTGGTTTATCACTCTTCCAGAGTGCCAAGCAGGGAACCAAAACTATGCCGCGGCGCCGCAGTCCAAACGCCTATGAATGGCGGCGCGCGCGCCAACACGCGGCATAGTCCGGGAAGCGGCATAGTGCCCCC
>JADGNT010000427.1 GCA_017883345.1 Candidatus Solibacter sp.
GGACCGCGGCCGACGCCCCCGTCGGCCTGCTCGCACCCTGCAAGACGCTGACCCCGTTGTTCCGGATGCGGGACGAGGGCGTCCCGCGCAGACCGGGGGTCTGCCCCACAACTTCCGCAGCATTGCCAATAGTGGAAAAACGAGTGGCATTGGGTTGCCAACCTGCGCGGCGGTTGGTTACCGCCGCCGGTCCGCTGCGAACGCGGCAGTGGGCCGATTGACAATCGGCCGCAGCTTACCAGGCTGCCCCACAAGGTCTCATCTGCCCGTCAGCCTGCCCCACCTTTTTTCATGAAGTTTCGCGGGCCGAGGGCCCATCCCAACAGACGACACAAACCGATCGTCTGTCCTACCCCCTCTGCATGTAGACCACGTGCGTCTGGGTGAACTCGTACAGCCCGTGCTTGCCGTCCGCCCCGCCGATGCCGCTCTTCCGCACGCCCGCGTGGAATCCCTGCATGGCTTCGAAATTCTCGCGATTGATGTAGGTCTCGCCGAAGTGGATCTCCTGGCACGCGCGCAACGCCGTGTTCAAATCGCGCGTGTAGATGCTCGAAGTCAGCCCGTAATCGGAATCGTTGGCGAAGTCGATGGCCTGGTCCAGATCGTCGAACTTGACCACCGGAATGACCGGCCCGAAGATCTCCTTGCGCACGATTTCCATATCCTGCCGGCAATCGGCCAGCACCGTCGGCTGGTAGTAATAGCCGCCTTCCAACTCGTGCCGCTGGCCGCCGGTGACCAGCGTCGCCCCTTCGGCCAGCGCGCCGCGCACCAGCGCCTCCACCTTGTTGTAGCCCGCCTGATTGATCAGCGGCCCATAATCCGCCGCCGCGTCCGCCAGCGGATTCCCGCAGCGCGTGGCCTGCATCGCGGCGGCCAGTTTCTCCGTGAACTCATCGGCGATCTTGCCCTGCACGTAGATTCGCTCCGCGCAATTGCACACTTGCCCGCTATTGATCACGCGCGAGGCCGTCACGGCTTTCACCGCCATGGCGAGATCGGCGTCCGCCATGACGATCGCCGGCGCTTTTCCGCCCAGTTCCAGATTCAGCTTGGTGATGTTCGGCGCCGCC
This sequence comes from Candidatus Solibacter sp., assembly GCA_017883345.1. Taxonomy (GTDB): domain Bacteria; phylum Acidobacteriota; class Terriglobia; order Bryobacterales; family Bryobacteraceae; genus Solibacter. Next base: position 1,077 of record JADGNT010000427.1, read on the forward strand.
GCCGCCATGATCGCCGAACCCGTCTCCACGCTGCCCGTGAAGCTGATCATCCCGATCTTGGGCGAAGCGCACAACGCTTTCCCCGCCCCGGCGCCGCGCCCGTGAACGATGTTGATCACCCCCGGCGGCAGGTCCGTCATCGCCATCAACTCGCAGAATTTCACCGCATTGTGCGGCGTCTCCTCGCTCGGTTTGAGCACGATGGTGTTCCCCGTGACCAGCGCCGGCGCCGCCTTGCGCGCAATCAGGAAGAACGGGAAGTTCCACGGCAGGATGCCGCCGATCACGCCGATCGCCTGCCGGAACAACAGGATGGTTTCGCCCGGCCGGTCGCTCTCCAGAATCTCGCCCTCAATGCGGCGCGCCCATTCGGCCATGTAATCCATGTAGTCCGCGGTGAACGCGACTTCCACGCGGGCGAGGCCAAGCGTCTTCCCCTGCTCCTCGGTGATGAGGCGCGCCAGCGGCTCCACGTTCTCGCGAATCTTGGCGGCGATGGCGCGCAGCGCCTGCGCGCGCTCCACCGCCGGCCGCCGTGCCCACGATTTCTGTGCCGCCGAAGCCGCCGAGATCGCCTCCTCTACGTCCGCTGGAGTGCTGTCCGGAGCGGTGCAGATGGCGTCCCCGGTGGACGGATTGATACAGGTGATCCGCTCGCGCCCCGTGGACGGAGTGAATTTGCCGTTGATGAAGTTGTCGTAGTTCCGCATGGCTCTTGGTTACAGTATGCCCCAGGGGCGGCTTGGTGGGACAGACCATCGCCTTTCGTGGTCTGTCAGGGCTCGCTACAGCACGGCTGTTTGACAGACGACAGAAACCGATCGTCTGTCCCACCGCAAGCACACCGCAAGCACCCCCTTGACGTGGTGCCTGCTTAGGGCTACCATTTCGGCTGGAAAAGACTTTACCGAGGCTGAAGATCTGAATTGAGGTTAGCCATGTCAGCAACCGCAACAAAACCAATAAACGCATACGACGTCGCACTGGAGAATTTCGACCTGGCGGCAAACGCGCTGGGACTCGATGACAACATCCGGGCAATGATCAAATATCCGGAGCGCATTCTCTGTGTCAGCGTGCCCGTCCGGATGGACACCGGCAAGATCGTCCGCTTCGAAGGCTACCGCGTGCAGCACAACACCATGCGCGGGCCGGCCAAGGGCGGCATCCGCTACCACCCCAACGTGAACATGGACGAGGTCAAAGCGCTGGCCACGTGGATGACGTGGAAGTGCGCCGTAGTGAATATTCCTTTCGGCGGCGGCAAGGGCGGCGTGACCTGCAACCCGAAAGAAATGTCGATGGGCGAACTCGAACGCATGACGCGCCGCTATGCCACCTCGATTCTACCCCTCATTGGCCCGGAGAAGGACATCCCCGCGCCCGACGTCTACACCACCCCGCAGATCATGGCGTGGATCATGGACACCTACAGCATGAACAAGGGCTACCCGGTGCACGGCGTCGTGACCGGCAAGCCGATCAGCCTGGGCGGCTCCCTGGGCCGCAACGAAGCCACCGGCCGCGGCGTGTACTTTACCACCTTGAGCAGTTGCGAGCACCTGGGAATTCTCGTGAAAGGCGCACGCGTGGTGGTACAGGGATTCGGTAACGCCGGCTCCGTCGCCGCGCACCTGCTGGACAGCGCTTCGGCCATCGTCATCGGCGCCAGCGATTCTAGGATCGCGCTCTACAACCGCAACGGGCTGGACATCCCCAAGCTGATCATGCACAAGGAGCGTACCGGCAGTTTGAAGGGCTTTCCGGCGGCGGAAGAGATCACCCCCGAAGAGCTCTTGTCGCTGGAGTGCGAGATCCTGATTCCCGCAGCCTTGGAGAACGCCATCACCGAAGAGAACGCGCCTGCCGTTCACACCAAAATCATCGCCGAGGCCGCCAACGGCCCGGTGACCCCGGAAGCCGACCGCATCCTCAACCAAAAGGGCGTATTCCTGATCCCGGACATCCTCTGTAACGCCGGTGGCGTGACGGTCAGCTACTTCGAGTGGGTGCAGGACGAAAACCACCTCTTCTGGGATGAGCAGGATGTCAACGCGAAACTGGAGAAGGTCATGACCCGGTCCTTCGCCGACGTGCTGCGGATCCACACCGACAAGAAGGTCGACATGCGCCTGGCGGCGAATATGCTCGGCGTGTCGCGTGTCGCCGAAGCCAGCCGCGTCCGTGGCTTGTATCCCTGAGGCACGGTTCGTAGCGTAGCCTTTCAGGCTGCCACGCCGGCGTCCTTGCCGGCGTTTCTTCTAAGAATGCCGATAGGAATACCGGCATGGCAGGCGGGGCGCCTGCTCTACACCTCACGGGCCGGGCATGCCTGCCGCATGTCCGGCCCGTACCGTGTTCAAATAGGGAGGAAAGAATTCCAAATGGCTTTTCGGGGCGTAGACTATTTCTGTGTCGACTCGCTCTTCACTGAAGAGGAGTTGCTGGTCCGGCACACCGCGCGGCGGTTCGCCGAGGAACGCATTCTGCCGTTGATTCGCGACTGCTACCGCGACGGGCGTTTCCCAGCGGAGATCGTACCGGAGATGGCGGAGCTCGGCTTTCTCGGCGCCAATCTGGAAGGCTACGGCTGCGCCGGCATGAGTAATACCGAGTACGGCCTGGTCATGCAGGAACTCGAGCGCGTGGATTCCGGCGTGCGCAGCTTCGTTTCCGTGCAGGGCGCGCTCGTCATGTACCCCATCCATACCTACGGCAGCGAGCCACAGAAGCAGAAGTGGCTGCCCGCCCTGCAGAGCGGCAAGGCGATCGGGTGCTTCGGGTTGACCGAGCCGGATTTCGGATCCAATCCCGCCGGCATGCGCACCACGGCGCGGCGCGATGGCGATGCCTGGGTGCTGAACGGCGAGAAGACCTGGATCACCAACGGCAGCGTGGCGGATGTTGCCGTGGTGTGGGCGCGCGCCGCCGACGGCCTCGTCGGCTTCCTGGTGGAGCGCGGCACGCCGGGCTACGGGACTTCGGACATCCACGGCAAATGGTCGATGCGCGCCTCGGTGACGAGCAGCCTCGCCTTCGCCGATTGCCGCGTTCCAGAGAGCGACCGCCTGCCCGGGGCCAAGGGGCTCAAAGCGCCGCTTTCCTGCCTTTCCCAGGCGCGCTTCGGCATCGGCTGGGGCGTGATCGGCGCGGCCATGGATTGCTACGAAACCGCGCGTTCGTACTGCGTGCTGCGCAAGCAGTTCGACGACCGGCCCATCGCCTCGCACCAACTCGTCCAGGAGAAACTCGCCTGGATGATCACCGAGATCACCAAGGCGCAACTGCTGGCCGTCCAGGCGGGACGCCTCAAGGACCGCAAGAAGCTCGAACCGGCGCACATTTCCATGCTCAAACGGAATAATGTCGCCATGGCGCTCGATTGCGCGCGGATCAGCCGCGATCTGCTGGGCGCCAACGGAATTACCGACGAATATTCAATCATGCGTCACCTATGCAATCTGGAATCCGTCAAGACTTACGAGGGAACGGACCATATTCACGCCCTGGTAATCGGCGAAAAGGTCACCGGCGTGGCCGCGTATAAATAAGGTTCGGAGCAAAACTCTTCCCATGATTCTTTACGCCTTGACGATTGTGGTGAGCGCCTTCCTCCTGTTCCAGGTGCAGCCTGTGATTGCGAAGATCATCCTGCCCTGGTTCGGCGGAAGCGCCGCCGTCTGGACCACCTGCCTGCTCTTCTTCCAGATGGTGCTCTTATTGGGCTACCTGTACTCCCATGCGGTTATCCGTTATCTCAAACCGCGCGCCCAGATGCTGCTGCATGCGAGCCTTCTGGTGGCGAGCGTGTTGGCGCTGCCCATCTACCCCAACGTTTCGTGGAAGCCGGTGGGCGCGGCGGCGGAACCAACGCTCGAAATCCTCGGCCTCCTGGCGGTCACCGTCGGTCTGCCCTACTTTCTGCTCTCCACTACCGGGCCGCTCTTGCAGGCCTGGTACACACGGCGCTTCCACGGCGCCATGCCCTACCGGTTGTACGCGCTCTCTAACGCCGGCTCGATGTTCGCGCTGATCAGCTATCCGGCCCTGTTCGAACCGTCCTTCACGACCCACCAGCAATCCGGCATGTGGAGTTGGAGCTATGGCCTTTTCGTCGCCCTGTGCGCGTTTACGGCGTTCCAATCGAACCAGGGGACCCGGGGACAGG
>JADGNT010000428.1 GCA_017883345.1 Candidatus Solibacter sp.
GCGGGCATGCGGAACACGGCCAGCGCCACCACCAGCGCCGCCGCGAACGCGTAGACCGCCGCGCGCCACGCCGGAGTGCGCCGCACGGCCAGGAAATAAAAGAGCGTGCAGACCGGTACGGCGGCGGCCAGCGTGGAGAGGAGTGTATTCCCCAACGGATCGAAATTTTGCAGCCAGGGCTGGTTCATTAGACCTCGACGAAAATCATGTGGACCGGAGCAGGAACTTGCTTGACGCCACGGGCCGGACTCAGTTTATCCGCTTTCGCGGTGCGGCGGAAGGCCACCCTGCCAACTGGCCAACCGGGGACAGACAGGCCTGACAGTCCCCGGGAAACCCTCAGCCACGCTGGCGCAGTGGATTGGCGCGCCGCTCGCGGCGCAGCGCCGCGAAATCGAATCTCGCCTGCACAATCGGCGTGCCCGCCACTTCGATGCGCTTCAGATCGCGCGTCCCCAGACCCGCATCTTCGGCCAGGCGCAGCGTGCTGTCGCAGGTCTCAAACGGCGGCGTGCCGCGATCCGCCATCGGGTCGAAACCCATCACACCCATGCAAACCGCGTCCGTGTTCACGCAGTTCAGACCAGCCACGATCACACCCGGGCTCACCAGCGTGCTATCGGCGATCCAAGGTCCCTCGCCGCCCGCCATGGTGCGAACCCCTTCCACAATCGCCAGGTGGATGGGGCGCGCGCCCACCAGGTCCACCACCGTGCGCGGCACCCGGTAGCCGCCGTCGCGCGGCGATTTCACGTCCTTCTCCGGCGGGGCGCTTTTCGACGGCTGCCGGTACCCGCTGTGTACCATGTCGCGCCCGCCGAGGGGCAACGCGGATGGTTCGTCCACCCCGGCCCCGCTCCCGTAAATCGTCGCCGGAGTCAGCCCGAAGCAGTTCTTCATGGAAAGCGTGATGCCCGCCGTGTCGTGTTCCTTCATCTTGGCCAGGCTGACGAAGACGTCGCAATCCGCATAGGAGTGGTTGAGGTCGAAGCCCGGATAGATGTAGCCGCCGGTGGGCACCATCAGGCGCGCGTACTTTTTGGCGCGGCCCAGGTAGTTGGTGTTTTCGAACTCCACGTTTGGCGCCGCGCCCAGAATATCGCGCGGTTCCCAGTTGGCGCGGAGCACCACTTCTTCCACCGGATCGGCCGTCGCCCAGGGGCTCTCCAACACGCGGATCCGCCGTGCCCCCGCCCGGCCCAACAGATGCACCGTCGCCGCGATTACGGCCGGATGCGTGTAGTGCGTGTCACCCAGCGGCGCATAGCCCAGCCGGTAGGAGGGGTCTCCCGTCAGGTTGATCTTGATGCCCACCGTCTTGCCGCCGACCAGCCGGCCCAACCCGCCGAGTCGATCGAACATCTTGGACAGCGTGGCGACCAGTTCGCCTTTGTCATAGGTCTGGCATCTGGCAACCGCCACGGGCAATGCCGGCGCAGCCGCGGCGCGGCCCAAGGGGCTGCCCGCCAGCCACGCGCCGGGTACCGCCGCCGCCGTCCGGAGCAACCACTCTCGGCGTGAACAGTTCTGGTGCATTTGGCTAAACCTCTTGGTGGGGCAGGCCTTCAGCCTGCCAACTTCACAACGCGCATCCTAAACCTCCAGTTCCGCCGCCGCGTATTGCGCGACCGCCGGCAGATGGAGTTCCACCGCATCTTTCTGGATTTCCATTTCCACCGGACGCGGCTCCCCCCGGTCCAGCGTCCACAGGCTGGCCTTGCGCCACCGCCCCGCGATGCGCACACTGGCGTGGTCGGGCGCGCGGTCCGCGTAGAACAGCAGGTGCGCCACAGCGCGTTTGCGGTCCGGCGCCACCGTCAGATAGGAACCCACCGCGCCCCCATTCCAGAAGCGCAGCAATTCGTAGCGGTGGCTGATCAGTAGCGCCGAGTCATTGGCCAGGACGTAAGGGTCGTCCGGGTCCGCTTTAGCGATCGCCAGGCGGCCCTTGCCGAGCGTGCGCGTGGCATACCGGGGATGCTCGTCCTTGGCAGGCGTGCCCGGCGGGGGACCCCACTTCGGACCGGTGATCAGCAGGCCGCCCGCACTGACGAAGTCCAGCGTCTGCTGGCGCAGCTCCGCCGCGGGCGGTTGGGCATCCGCGTAGATCACCGCACGCAGGCCGCGAAAGGCAGTGCTGGGCAGTTTGGTCTTTAACAGGATGGCGTACTGCTGATTGGTGCGGCCGATCAGGTTGAGCAGTTCCTGGCCCATGAACTCATTGTCGCCGGCGAAGTCGGAGACCACCCCCACGATGGCTTCGGGAAGATAGGCCGGCCACTGCTTGCGAGCCGCGAAGAAGGCAGCCGCGCCCGCAATTTCCTTCCACGTGTCCAGGGCGTCCGCCTTGCCATCCGCTAGCCCCGCGGCCAGTTGAGCGGCCAGTTGGGTGTCCAGCGAGATCACCCAGCGGCCACCGTGCGCGGCGGCGTCCGCAATTGCCGTCCGGTAGGAACTCGGCCGTACGAGTGCGCCTTTGGGTGGCGCATCCACCCAGATGTTGGCGCCCGGCTTCCGCGCCGCTTCCAGGCGGATCCTCCAGGAATTGGAATCCACCCACGGCACGCCCGTCGGACCGGCCGATGCCCCGCCGCCGCCCCGCGACATGGCCACCCCGGGCCACTCTCCCGGGATGATGGCAACGCCGGCAGGCGGCGCAGCGATTTCGGCGATTTCGAGCCCGGCCTGTTTCGCCTCTTCGATGACCGGCGCGAGGCCCGCATCCCGATCCACCAGCAGCCAGTTGATTGGCGTGCCTTTGAGCAGGCCCACGGCGGACGGGGATTTCCACGAACCCGGCCACCGCATCGGAGTAAATTCGGCGTTCATTTCCTCACACGTATCACGTTTGCAGCAAGTGCCGCAGGCAGCCTTACATAACTTACTCCGGGTATGAGTGGCATGCGGCGAGGCGGGCTTAAGCGTTTTCGCGCAAGGCTGGCCATGAATACGCCGCACAGGTTAATCATTGGCATTTTGGCCTCCGGGAGATTCATGCGAATAACGCGGCGAAATCGCGCGCGGATACGATCCGCGTGGCCTGGTGACGGGTCAGGGCCAGCAGCCCGCTCTTGTCGCCCGTTACCAGGTAGTCGGCCTTGCCCGCTTCGGACAGGGCCAGTAGAAAATCGTCGGTAGGATCCGGCGAGCGCTCGACGCGCGGCAAGGGGCCGATGGTCTCGGCCAGCTCCTTCAGTTGGTTTACGAGGCGGCCGGCCTTATAGGGCTTGATCCGCGCGGCGATCGCGGGCTTGTGCAGCGTGGCCTTCAGCTCGTCGAGCTGCTCTGCGCAGATCGGGAGCGTGAAATATCCCTCCTGCCAGGCGCGATAGATCGCGGCCGGGAGCCCCAGTTGAACCAGGAGAGCGGAAACCAGGATGTTGGTATCGAGCACCACGCGCATCAGGCTTTGTCGGCCTTCCCTTTGGCGCGACGGTCTGCGCGGACCTCACGCACCGTATCGTCGATGAGGGCCAGCATCTCGTCCGGATCGGTGTCGGCATTACGCGCCTTGATGTCCCGAACGGTGCGATGAAAAACATGGGCGCGGACGGCCTGCTCGATGAATTTCGAGAGGTCGCCTTTTTTCATGCCCTGGGAGCCCAGAAAGGTGCGTAGGGTGAGATCGGTTTCCTTCGAGACCTTGATGTTCCAGCGGACTGCTTCTTCTTGCATTTTTCACCCAAAGGTAGGCGCATCAACGCCGATACACCTAAATTATAGATCGGAACGAATTGGCCGATCTGCTCCGAGCCGACTTCAACATGAAGCGGCTTGCGAGTTTCGCGTGCAGAGAGTTCCAGCGCCAAAGCCCGCGCGAACAGCGAAAACTTTCAGTTAAAGAATGTCGCGACCTGTAAGGGCCGGCACCTGGACGTGACCCTTCATAAACCGTTACGAACTTTGCTGCTTTCGAACTCGCAACTGCAACAAAGGTCCGGGTAAAAGGGCACTCAGACCGTTAGATTGAAGATTGCCTCCCCAGTCTGGACACGTTTCGAACTCTATTGGCCGAAAACTGCATTTGTTCGAACTCATAATGGCCCTTGTAGTTCAATCAGTTATGTGTCGGATGATGGTGGCTGTCCAGGCTGGGTGCTCAGGCGGGATGCGTCTCGAACCCGGCGTCTTCAGGACGTGGCGTCGTGGGTCATGATTGGACTCGTCTGGATATCGACTCTACTGCGGGTTACAATAAGGTTGTGAAGCGACGAGTTGCAACCACTACTCCGAAGAATGGCGCCAGCCACGGTACCACGGCGTCGCCGCTTGGGCGCGACCTCAGCAAGATCGCGGAGAGAATTGCTTCGAGCGGGATAAAACCATTGAACCGAAAAGAGGTCGCTAGAGAGGTTTCCGAGCGTCGGGGCGGTCGCTGATTGTCACGAGCGCGAACGCGGACGTTTCTTGACAGCGGCGTCCTCATCACAGCGGCTCGGTCCAAGGGTGCTGACCAGCAGATCGCCTTGTCAATTCTCCGAGACTCGAACCGTGTTTTTCTGACGACGCCTTTCCTGGCGCTAGAGGTTGTTCCGAAAGCGGCCTTCAACCGGCAAGAGCTTGAACTGTCATTTTACGAGCGATATATGGCCTCAGCCACCACCTATCGCGGGCTGAACCGAATTGAAAAGGTTGCCCGCGCGGAGGCGGGGCGATGTGGACTGGCCGCTATGGACGCCTTGCATGTGGCTGCGGCATTCCTCCTAAAAGCAGACGAACTCATCACGACCGAGAAACCGGGTAAGCCGATGTATCGGACCACCCTGGTCAAGGTCTGCTGGTTGTACAGCTAGCCTCCGCCTTGGGAGATTCCTGCGTGGTCGCGCAGGAGGCCCTGGAAGGGACAAGGGGTGCCTCCCCAGGTAGGATTCGAACTCGAAGGGCAGCGTTATCCCGAAGCGCACTCGCCGGGCTGCAGTGATGTGTCCGGTGGAAAAAGCGGCTGGGTGAAAGCCCCCCCTACCCCGCCTTGACCATCGGAATCCGCTGCGCTACCGGTGGCAGCGCCGGGAAGTCGGTGTACGGCGTGCTCTGATACCAATACCCCACCGAATAGAAGTTATCGCCGCGATCATTGGCGTGACCGTGCTCCATGGTGTGCTTCATGTAGCGTTCGAAGGTCACCGGATTGTCGCCGTGCCACCGGTAGCAGCAGTACTTGCCGCCGGTGCGCTCCGGATTCACAATCAGCGGCGCGCCGTACTGTTTGTGG
>JADGNT010000429.1 GCA_017883345.1 Candidatus Solibacter sp.
GTTGACCTCGACCCCCTGCGCGCGCAAGAAGCGATCCAACTCGCGGCGGATGCGCAGGTCTTCATCGAAGCCGATGAAGGCGCTGCCGTTGAGGTCCGCCGGATAAACCTCCGCCCGCATCGCCAGCGGGTGGTTGGGCGGCACCGCCACCTGCATCTCCTCCTCGCGCCACGGGATGGCGGCGATCTCGCGGCTCGATTCCGGGTAGCTCACCAGGCCCAGGTCGGCCGCATCGTCGCGCAGGGCTTCGTAAATCTTGTCGGGCCGCATGTACTCGACGTGCAACTGCGCCGTGGGATATTTCGCCGCGAACTGCTCCCCCAGGCGGCTCATCTCGCTCAACCCCGCCGAGTAGATGGACACCACCCGAACCGTGCCCTCGACATCGCCCTTGAGCGATTCCAGCGACAGCGAGAACTCCTCTTCGCGACGCAAAACGTCGCGGCAGAAATCGCTGTACATGCGGCCGGCCTGGGTCAGTTCCAGGGGCCGCTTGCCGCGGTTCAGCAAGATCACTCCCAGACGACGTTCCACCTCCTGCACGTGCTGGCTGGCCGCCGATTGGCTCACCCCACAGTGCTCGGCCCCGCGGCTCATGCTCCTGGTAACCGCAATCTCTCTGAAAAGTCGTTGTTCCCAGAACTCCACAGGGACAGCATACCATAAGCATTGCTAATTGTACGTGTTGAATAATTTGCTATTGTCTAATACTAGGGCGGCTGGTACACTACTCTCAAGGCCACCGCCGTTTTGGAAGAAGCCGCCACAGGACTACCCTCTTGAGAGCGGAGTATCCGAGACTAACACTATGAGCGAGAACAGTGTAAGCACCGGTCTACCTCCCGCGCAGGGACTCTACGACCCCCGCCATGAGCACGATGCCTGCGGAATTGGCTTCGTTGCCAACATTAAAGGTCAGAAGTCGCACGACATTATCGTCAAGGGCATCCAGGTGCTCATCAACCTGACGCATCGCGGCGCCTGCGGCTGCGATCCGGAAACCGGCGACGGCGCCGGCGTCCTGATCCAGATCCCGCACAAGTTCTTCGCCCGCGAGTGCGCCAAACTGGGCTTCACCCTGCCGCCGGCTGGCGAGTACGGCGTGGGTATGGTATTCCTCCCGGTGGAACCCCACGCGCGCCGGCGCACCGAGGGCACGGTGGAGCGCATCGTGATGGAGGAAGGGCTCAGCGTCCGCGGCTGGCGCGACACCCCCATCGATGGCACGGCGATCGGCCGCGTGGCGCGCAACTCGCAGCCTTACATCCAGCAGATCTTCGTGGCCCGCGGCAAGGGCATGACCGAGGACCAACTGGAGCGCAAGCTCTACCTGGTGCGCAAACGCGCCGAGGCCGAAATCGCCAAGAGCGATATTCCCGGGAAGAGCTTCTTCTACGTTCCCTCGCTCTCCGCGCGCACCATTATTTACAAGGGCCTGCTGCTGGCTCCGCAGATCGCCAACTTCTACCCCGAGTTGAAGGACCCCGACGTGGTCAGCGCGCTCTGCCTGGTACACCAGCGCTTCAGCACCAACACCTTCCCCACCTGGCAACTGGCGCACCCTTACCGCTACATCGCGCACAACGGCGAGATCAACACGGTGCGCGGCAACGTCAACTGGATGCACGCCCGCCAATCCGTGCTGGCATCGCCTCTCTTCGGCGACGATATCAAGAAGCTGTTCCCCATCGTGCAGCCCGGCGGCAGCGATTCCGCCGCGTTCGATAACGCCCTGGAACTGCTGGTGCTGTCGGGCCGCAGCCTGCCGCACGCCATGGCGATGCTGATTCCCGAAGCGTGGGCGAAGAACGAACACATGAACCCGCAGAAGCGCGCGTTCTACGAATACCACGCCTCGCTGATGGAGCCCTGGGACGGTCCGGCGGCCATCGCCTTCACCGACGGGCGCTCCATCGGCGCCACGCTCGATCGCAACGGCCTGCGCCCGGCGCGCTACCTGGTCACCAAGGACGATCTCATCATCATGGCGTCGGAGGCCGGCGTGCTTGCGGTTAAGCCCGAAGACGTCAAGCTGAAGGGCCGCCTGCAGCCCGGCAAGATGCTGCTGGTGGATACGGTGGACGGCCGCATTGTCAGCGACCGCGAACTCAAGCGCGCGCTCTACGGCCGCAATCCTTATCAGTTGTGGATCAAGGAAAACCAGATCACGCTGGATCAACTGGCCGAACCGCCGCGCGCGCACGGCGCCGATCACACCACCCTGGTGCGCCGCCAGCGCGCCTTCGGCTACACCGACGAAGATCTCCGCATCGTGCTCGGCCCCATGGCTGAAAAGGGCGAGGAGCCGATCGGCTCCATGGGCACGGATACTCCGCTGGCCTGTCTCTCCGACAAGCCGCAGCCCCTGTTCCATTACTTCAAGCAGCTTTTCGCGCAGGTCACCAACCCGCCCATCGACCCCATCCGCGAAGAGATGGTGATGTCGCTGACCAGCTATATCGGCACGGAGCGCAACATCCTCGACGAGACGGCGCTGCACTGCCACACCATGAAGCTGCCGCATCCGATCCTCACCAACCGCGACTTGGAAAAAATGCGCCGCGTCAGCCAGGGGGATTTCCTGGCGACCACGCTGCCCATGCTGTTCGCCGTGGAAGATGGCGCCAAAGGACTGGAGCGCGCCCTCACCCAGCTCTGCCGGCGCGCTTCGCTGGCCATCCAATCCGGCTACACGCTGTTGATCCTCTCCGACCGCGGCGTGGATGAGGAATACGCGCCCATCCCCAGCCTGTTGGCCATGACGGCGGTCCACAACCACCTGGTGCGCGAAGAGACGCGCACGCAGGTGGCGCTTATCCTGGAGAGCGGCGAGCCGCGCGAGGTCATGCACTTCGCCCTGCTGATCGGTTACGGGGCGAGCGCCGTCAATCCGTATCTGGCGCTGGAGACGGTTGGCCCTGAAGAGAAGGCCATGGCGAATTTCGTCAAGAGCATCAATAAGGGCCTTTTGAAGACTTTCAGCAAGATGGGCATCTCGACGCTGCAAAGCTATCGGGGCGCGCAGGTGTTCGAAGCCATCGGACTCAGCAAGAGCCTGGTCGACAAGTATTTCACGGGCACCTCCAGCCGGATCGAAGGCGTGGGGCTCGAAGTGCTGGCCCAGGAGGCCATTCTCAAGCACCAGTACGCTTTCGCGCCGCAGACCGATTTCGATACCGAACTGGCGGTCAGCGGCAACTATCAGTTCCGCGCGCGCGGCGAGTACCACCTGTATAATCCGCTGACCATACAGAAGCTGCAAGCAGCCGTGCGCACGGAGAGCTTTGCCAACTTCCAGGAATACACCGATCTGATCGATACCCAGACGGTGCAGCTCTGCACCCTGCGCGGCCTGCTCGATATCAAGACCGCCGCCGAGCCGGTTCCGTTGGAAGAGGTGGAACCCGCCAAGGAAATCGTCAAGCGATTCGCCACCGGCGCCATGAGCTACGGCTCCATCTCCAAGGAGGCGCACGAGACTCTGGCCATCGCCATGAACCGTATCGGCGGCAAGAGCAATACCGGCGAAGGCGGAGAAGACGAGGCGCGCTTCGGCACCGAACGGCGCAGCGCCATCAAGCAGGTGGCCAGCGGCCGGTTCGGCGTCACCACTAATTTCCTGATCAACGCCGACGAACTGCAGATCAAGATGGCGCAAGGCGCCAAGCCCGGCGAGGGCGGCCAGTTGCCCGGCCACAAGGTGGATGAAACCATCGCGCGGGTGCGCCACTCCATCCCCGGCGTGGGCCTGGTCTCGCCGCCGCCGCACCACGACATCTACTCCATCGAGGATCTGGCGCAGCTCATCTACGATCTGAAGAACGTCAACCCGCGCGCCCGCATTTCGGTCAAGCTGGTGGCCGAAGTGGGCGTGGGGACGGTGGCCGCGGGCGTGGCCAAAGCGCATGCCGACGTGATCCTGATCTCGGGCGATGGCGGCGGCACTGGCGCCAGCCCGCTCAGCTCCATGAAGCACGCCGGCGAGCCCTGGGAACTCGGGCTCGCCGAAGCGCACCAGGTGCTGGTGATGAACGACCTGCGCGGGCGCATCCGCCTGCAAACCGACGGCAAGCTACAGACCGGCCGCGACGTCACCATCGCCGCGCTGCTGGGCGCCGAGGAGTTCGGCTTCTCCACCGCGCCGCTGGTGGCGCTGGGCTGCATCATGATGCGCAAGTGCCACCTCAACACCTGCCCGGTGGGCATCGCCACGCAGGACCCGGCACTGCGCGCGAAATTCCGGGGCACGCCCGAGAACGCCATCAACTTTTTCTTCTTCATCGCCGAACAGGTGCGGCAGTACATGGCCCAGATGGGCTTCCGCGGCTTCGACGAAATGGTGGGCCGCGTGGACATGCTGGATACCCGGCAGGCCAACGATCACTGGAAGGCCAAGGACCTCGACCTCTCGGCCATCCTTTACTACCCCGAAATGCCCAGCCGTATCGCGCGCCGCTGCGTGCAGGCGCAGGACCACGGCCTCTCCGAAGCGCTCGACTACAAGCTGATCGATCATGCCCGCGATTCCATTGAGAACGGCACGCCGATCGAGATCAAGCTGCCCATCCGCAACGTGCACCGCACCGTGGGCGCCATGCTGAGCGGCGAAATCGCGCGCCGCCACGGTTCCGCCGGGCTGCCCGACGATACCATCCGCTTCCAGTTCTCCGGCAGCGCCGGGCAGAGCTTCGGCGCATTCCTCGCCAAGGGCGTGACTCTGGAACTGGAAGGCGACGCCAACGACTACGTGGGCAAGGGACTCTCCGGGGGACGTCTGATCGTCTATCCGCCGCGCGCGGCGACGTTCCAGCCGGAAGAGAACATCCTGATCGGCAACGTGGCGCTCTACGGGGCCACCAGCGGCGAAGCTTTCTTCAACGGCATGGCCGGCGAACGCTTCGCGGTGCGCAATTCGGGCGCGCGGGCCGTGGTGGAAGGCCTGGGCGACCACGGCTGCGAGTACATGACGCGCGGCACGGTGGTGGTGCTCGGCAAGTGCGGCCGCAATTTCGGCGCCGGCATGAGCGGCGGCATCGCCTACGTGCTGGATGAGAAGGGCGACTTCGCCGCCAAGCGCTGCAACACCGCCGGTGTGGATCTGGAACCGGTCCCGGCGGAAGACATCGACCTGCTCTACGCCATCATCAACAGCCACGTGGATGCCACGGCCAGCCCGCGGGGCAAGTGGGTGCTGGAAAACTGGGAGAAC